>SFPH01000107.1 GCA_004552115.1 Bacteroidales bacterium | reverse complement strand
GGCTCAAGGCCCCTGTCGTACTTGGCCGCGACCACCACGATGTATCAGGAACTGACTCCCCTTACCGCGAGACCTCCAATATTTACGACGGTTCCGCCTTCACAGCCGACATGGCCGTGCAGAACGTCATTGGAGACAGTTTCAGGGGTGCGACCTGGGTATCGCTGCACAACGGCGGCGGAGTAGGCTGGGGAGAAGTCATCAACGGAGGCTTCGGAATGGTCATTGACGGAAGCGCAGATGCAGACAGGCACATCAGCGAAATGCTGCTCTGGGATGTCAACAACGGCATTGCCAGACGAAGCTGGGCCCGCAATGAGGCCGCGGTGAAGGCAATCCGCAGGGAAATGGAGCGCACTCCCCTCCTGCAGGTCACTCTGCCAAACGAGGCGGACAACTCTCTGATAAAGAAGGCATTGGAACATAAAGACTGATGTAATGGAACATATAATATCGAGCAAGAAGCTCAGTATCATTGATATACAGAATATTATAGACGGCGGGTGCACACTCCGCATCGGGGATGAGGCCCGCAGGGCAATAGTACGCTGCAGGGAATACCTGGACTCCAAGATGGAGGACCTCGACCATCCCGTATATGGAGTCACGACCGGCTTCGGCTCGCTCTGCAACATTACCATTGCCCCGGACGAACTGTCCCGCCTCCAGCACAATCTGGTAATGTCCCACGCCTGCGGCACAGGCGATACTGTCCGTCCGGAAATTGTCCGCATAATGCTGCTGCTCAAGATCCAGTCCCTATCCTACGGGCATTCCGGAGCGCAGCTCGAGACAGTGCAGCGTCTTGCGGACATGTTCAACAGCGATATACTCCCGGTCGTTTATCAGCAGGGCTCTCTCGGAGCCTCGGGAGACCTCGCACCGCTGGCACACCTCAGTCTTCCTCTGATCGGAATGGGCGAAGTCATTTACAGGGGCGAACGCCGCAATGTTGCGGAACTCTGGCCAGAGCTGGGCTGGAAGCCATTGACACTCAAGTCGAAAGAAGGCCTTGCCCTGCTCAACGGCACCCAGTTCATGGCGGCTCACGCAGTCTGGTCCCTGATTCAGGCCGAGAGACTGTCCGAATGGGCTGACAGAATCGGGGCGATGTCACTTGAGGCTTTTGACGGAAGAATCGAGCCGTTCCTGCCCCAGACCCACAGGGTCAGGCCGCATAAAGGGCAGCAGAGCACAGCCGCACGCTTCAGGGAATTGCTGGAAGGCAGCGAACTGATTACTGGAGAGAAGACGCACGTCCAGGACCCGTACTCCTTCAGATGCATACCTCAGGTTCACGGAGCGGCAAAGGACACGATAGCGTACGTGCGCAGTGTCATTGAAACCGAAATCAACAGCGTCACGGACAATCCTACAGTCTTCCCTGAAGAGGATCTCATCATCTCCGCCGGCAACTTCCACGGTGAGCCGATCGCATTGCCCATGGATATGCTCACATTGGCGTTGTCCGAGCTCTCAAGCATCTCGGAAAGAAGGGTTTACAAGCTGATCAGCGGACAGCGCGGCCTGCCTTCATTCCTCGTGGCCAAGCCGGGAATCAACAGCGGATTCATGATTCCGCAGTACACGGCGGCCTCCATCGTGAGCCAGAGCAAGGGGCTCTGCTACCCGGCCAGCGCGGACTCGATACCTTCATCCCAGGGCCAGGAAGACCACGTCAGCATGGGTGCCAATGCAGCCACAAAGCTTGTCAAGGTGGTGGAGAATACCGAGAGGGTGCTGGCAATAGAGCTTCTCAATGCCGCCCAGGCCCTGGAATTCCGCAGGCCGAAACATTCATCCCCTGCCATAGAGGGAATCTTCGAGGCATACCGCAAGGATGTCCCGTTCGTGGAGGAAGACAGGTTCCTCTCCCCTCTCATTGCCAAATCAGTTGAATTCCTGAGAAAATGAAAATCCTCATCCACAATATCGGAATGCTCTGCGGCATATTGCCATCCTCCGTCCGCAGGCTGGAGGGGGAAGGGATATCGCAGGTGGAATGCATAGGAAACGCATGGCTTGAGATAACTGACGGAATAATAAGCGGTTACGGAGGCGTATCTGCCGAGGGCGATCTGGCCGTCGGACCCGGAAGCACCCCCGGCGGAAGAGGCAGCCGGCCCGGACCCGATGCGGACGAGGTAATCGATGCCGAAGGAGGCTATGTAATGCCGACATTCTGCGACTCCCACACCCACATTGTCTATGCCGGCAGCCGGGACGGAGAATTCCGGGACAAGATTGCAGGACTGAGTTACGAGGAGATTGCCGCAAGGGGCGGTGGAATATTGAATTCCGCTGACCTTCTGCACAACACGTCCGAGGACGAGCTCTTCCGCCAGTCCCTCGCCCGTGTCCATGAAATAATGGCCAAGGGAACCGGGGCTGTGGAAATCAAGAGCGGATACGGACTCCGGACAGAGGACGAGCTGAAGATGCTCCGGGTCATAAAGCGGATCAGGGAGACTGTTCCGATAACCGTTAAGGCAACCTTCCTGGGGGCACACGCAGTAGGCAGGGAATATGCCGGCAACCGCGGGGCTTATGTGGACCTGGTCTGCTCCGAAATGCTGCCACGGGTGGCTGAAGAGGGGCTTGCAGACTATGTTGACGTGTTCTGCGACAAGGGATTCTTCACTCCGGAGGACACATCACGCATACTTGAGGCCGCAGCCGGCTTCGGGCTGAGGGGAAAGATTCACGCCAATGAACTCGCAATCTCAGGCGGAGTGCAGGTCGGGGTCAGTCACGGAGCCCTGTCAGTGGACCATCTGGAAAGAACCGGTCAGGAGGAGATTGAATGTCTCCGCGGCCGTGAAACAATGCCGACAATGCTGCCGGGGGCCTCTTTCTTCCTCGGGATGCCTTACGGCAGAGCCAAGGATTTCATCAATGCCGGCCTGCCTGTAGCCCTTGCCTCGGACTACAATCCGGGCTCATCCCCGAGCGGCGACATGCGATTCGTGATGGCATTGGGCTGCATCTGCATGAGACTCACGCCGGAACAGGCCTTCAACGCCTGCACGATCAATTCCGCATACGCAATGGGCGTGGAAGACAGGCTCGGCTCCATCACCATCGGCAAGCTGGGCTCCGTAATCATTACCGGTAAAATCCCGTCATTGGCATTCATCCCTTACAGCCACCAGACCCCGTTCATCCGCAGGGTAATCTTCCCTGAAGTCAAACAGTCCTCAACAATCGCCAAAACCATTTGACAATGAGCGCATTAAGCATTCTATACCTGATTCTTCCCTTCCCCCTCGCATTCATTCTTCACGATGCCGAGGAAATCATTTTCCAGCGCCGCTGGATGCTCCGTCACAAGGACTCGCTTAATCTCAGATTCCCGAGACTCAGACCGCTGACCGAACACCTGTCCGGACTTGGGACATTGGCATTCAGCATTGCGGCATTGGAAGAGCTCGTCATCATTGCGACAGCAGTATGCTACGTGCTCGTTCAGGGGCAATGGTGCCTTCAGGTCTGGTCGGCATTGTTCCTGGCGTTTTCCATTCATCTTCTTGTGCACATTGCGCAGGCAGCCGTTATCAGGGGATATGTGCCCGGCCTCGTCACTTCGCTGCTGCTCCTTCCTTATGCATTTTTCGGAATACGGAGCATCAGTTTCGTGATGAGTCCCTGGGAAATTCTCCTTCTGGGAGGTGCCGGCGTCATCGCAATGGCGGCGAACCTTGCATTCGCACATTGGCTCGGGCGCAAGTTCCAGAGTTGGATAAAACCGGCAGAGTAGGCCCGCTATTCCTCCTTCGGCAGTGCCAGATTAAGTATTACGGCGAGCAGGAAGACTACTGCGACACAGTTTTCCGCAAATACTGTGCGCACGATGTCAGGAAAGATTCCGAACATCTGGGACGCCGATGTGAATCCCAGGCCGACACTGAGGGAGAGGCTGACTATCACCATGTTGCGGTTTGAGAATCCGCATTTTGCCATCATTCCGAATCCGGCGAAGAGGATGCTTCCGAACATCATCAGGGTACAGCCGCCGAGAACGGCCTGAGGTATGGTTGTAAGAATGGCTCCAACCGCAGGGAAAATGCCTCCGATTACCATGATGAGGGCCCCTGTGGCGATTACCGAACGGTTGACTACACCGCTCATCGAGGCGAGGCCGACATTCTGGCTGAATGAGGTGATGGGAGTGCATCCGAAAAGACCGGCAATTGAGCTGACAAAGCCGTCGCAGGCAATGCTGCCGCCAAGTTCCCTGTCAGTAGGCTGGCGCTTGAGGGCACCTGCGCAAAGGGCGCTTGTATCGCCGATTGTTTCGGTAGCGCTGACCAGATAAATCGCAATGATTGAGAGCACAGCTCCGAGATTGAACTCGGGAGTGAACGGAAGAATCTTCGGAAGGGATATGATGCCCACGCCATCGAGTGCGCTGAAGTCCACCATACCCATGAACAGAGCCACGATGTAGCCCACAATTAGACCCACCAGGACAGACAGCGAGCGGAGGAAGCCCTTGCCGAACACCTGGCAGAGCAGGCAGGTCAGCAGCGTAAGGGAGCCCACTATCCAGTTGTGCGCCGCTCCGAAATCAGCCGCACCCTGTCCGCCGGCGAAACTGTTGGCGCCGATCGGCAGCAATGAAAAGCCG
>SFPH01000106.1 GCA_004552115.1 Bacteroidales bacterium | reverse complement strand
AGGTATGTCACGTGATGGCAAGGCTCGTTTCCGTGCCAGTAACCGCCAATGCGACCCCAGATGTCGTGCGCACCCGGAATGTCCTCGTCCATCTCGATGGTGAACAGGCTGTCCAACCGGTTAAGGAGGAATTGTCTTCCGGCAAGTTCGACGTATTTGTCGAAGTCGTGAGGGACTGTCCAGGTGTATTGCATTGTGAATCCTTCAGTTATATCGCCCCAACCGTGAACCGAATTTGGCCCCTGGTATGCGATTGGTGCAAACGGAGTCCTCCACTCCCCGGCGGAGTTGCGACCCCTCATATACCTGGTTTCAGGGTCGTATAGATTCTGCCAGTTGTGGCATCTGCCCTCGAATACGCTGTACCAGTCCTTTTTCCCCTCCACGCTGCCGTCATATCCGAGCATTTTGGCTACCTGCGCGATGCACCAGTCGTCATAGGCAATGAATTCAAGCCATTCATCATTCATTTCATCGAATTTTAAAATTGAAAGAGATTCATCGGCAGTATAATCAAAAAAATTTATTACAGGCTTTTCATTGTTTCTGTTTGCCCAGCGAACGGCTTGCTTCCAGTTGTTTGTGCAATAAAATCCCCATGAAAAATCTTTTGTGTATAAACTTTTTCGGATTTCTGGAAACTGCACAATTTCTTTGCCTGCATGATATAATATGCTTTTATTCATTGCTAGATATTTTTCCTCGTTTTACTTTTTGGGTTGTGGTTGAACACGACGAGGAAATCATCAAGGCTGCGGACCTCCTCATCGACATGGGGCCGCTGGCGGGAATCGACGGGGGAGAGGTGGTTTTCAAGGGTGTCGCTTCGGAAGCTTCTCCGGAGGATGTAAGCCGATCCCTCACCCTCCAGTATCTCACGGGAGCAAGACAGCGGATATCCAGGGAGAAACGCTCCTGGAGCTATTCCGTCAATGTCGAAGGTGCGATGGAGCATAATCTGAAGGGCATCGATGTGTCGTTCCCTCTCGGTGTCCTCACCGTGGTGTCGGGTGTGAGCGGCAGCGGAAAATCTTCTCTCGTCGGGGATATCCTCTATCCGGCATTGTTCCGCAGGCTCAATGAGACCGGCCAGCAGCCGGGCGCATTCAGGAAACTCTCCGGCAATATCGACCGTATATCGGCCGTGGAATATGTGGACCAGAATCCCATAGGAAGGAGTTCCCGCTCCAATGCCGTGACATATCTCAAGGTCTATGACGATATCCGCAAGCTCTTCAGCGAACAGCAGTTCGCACGTATGAACGGCTTCACTCCATCATTCTTCTCCTTCAACCAGGATGGCGGCCGATGCTCGGAATGCCAGGGAGAGGGCTATGTCCACATAGGAATGCAGTTCATGGCAGATGTCACCATGCTCTGCGAAGCCTGCGGAGGAAAGCGTTTCAAGCCTGAGATCCTGGAGGTAAGGTATAAGGGGAAGAATATAGATGACGTGCTGAACATGAGCGTCGAGGAGGCCATGGACTTCTTCTCGTCCCAGCCGGAACCGGCTGCCAGAACCATTGCAGCCAAACTCCAGCCCCTTGCCGATGTCGGTCTCTCCTATATCAAGCTTGGCCAGAGCAGCAGTACTCTTTCAGGCGGGGAGAGCCAGAGGATAAAGCTCGCCTACTTCCTTTCAATGACTGATTCGACAGCAAAGAAGATAATGTTCATTTTCGACGAGCCGACTACAGGTCTTCATTTTCACGATGTCGAGAAACTTGTAAAGGCTTTCGACTCGCTTCTGGACCGGGGTCACACCGTAGTGGTGGTGGAGCATAACCTGGACGTGATCAGATGCGCCGACTGGCTGATTGAACTGGGACCGGGTGCCGGCGACAGGGGAGGCTCCCTGGTTTTTGCCGGAACCCCGGAGGAACTTGCACGGAAGAAGGATACGGCCACTTCCGCATATCTGTAAACAATTTTAACCAATACTTTGACAATATGAGCACATACCCGATTGACGCCGTTGTTACCTGGGTGGACGGAAATGATCCTGAGCATAGGCGGAAACGCCTTTCCTTCGAGAAAGGAGGCGAGCTGTCGCTTGATGACGTGGCCGGAGATATCCGTTATGTGAGCATAGGCGAAATCAACTACTGTGTCGCCTCCATTCTCCGTTACGCACCATTTGTCAGGAATATCTACATCGTGACCGACAACCAGGATCCGCATCTTGAGAATCTGGTGGAACAGTATTTCCCTGGACAGTACTCCAGAATCCATATAGTTGACCACAAGGTTCTTTACCGTGGCTATGAGCATTTCCTTCCGGTGTTCAACTCTCTTTCCATAGAGACAATGATGTGGCGGATTCCGGACTTGAGCGAGCATTTCATTTATTTCAATGACGACTTTATGCTCGTCCGGCCGACGGGGCCGGAGGATTTCTTCGTAGGGGACAAGGTGGTCTGCTATGCAAACAGGATGAGCATCCCTTTCGCCAACCTCCTCCAGTTTCTCAAGCCGAAGCGGAAAGGGCACAAGATGCTGACATTCAAGCATACGATGGTCCGTTCAGCGGAGGTCGCCGGAGTCGGGGATTATATCTACCGTCTGGGGCATACACCGCAATCCATGAGGGTGAGCATTCTGAAGGATTTCTTTGCAGACCATCAGGAATTGATGGAGAAGAATTGCAGTCAGCGTTTCCGACATATCGACCAGTTCCTTCCGCAGGAGCTGTGCTTCCTTCTTTGCCGTCAGCGCAACGAACTGATTCTCAAGCCAAAGAAAGGCAATTGCCTGTATCTTCTTCCGAAAGGACACCGGTACATGGAGAACCATCTGCGCAAGTTCCGCAATTCGACGAAGGAAAAATTCTGCTGCATTAATTCATTGAACTATGCTGACGAGCCTGACCGCAATGCAGTATTGGACTGGCTCTCGGAGCGCATCCTCGGATAGCCGGGCCTCCTGATGACCGGCGGCCCGCACGGGCGGCTGGCAGCTCGGCAAGGGATCGGAGGCAGACAGTGCGGACCGGCCCGGCTGTTTGCCTCAGAGGCTGTCGCTGAAGAAAGGCGTACTTAGTGACTGTGCCCTCGCCGACGCTTCTATAACGTATCTTCCGACCTTGTCCAGAGACGACCCCGTTCCCTGATAACTGTCATAGCATCTGGTGATGTTGTAGAAGCCCTCGAATGCCGGGTAACCTGCATGATTGCTCCGGTCTATCACCAGCTTGTCGAGACTTTCCTTTATGCTGCCGTCCTCGTTGAGGGGACAGATCTTGAAACTCAGGATTCGTCCTATGTCGGTCGATACGGCATTGCCCTCATTGTCATTGAATGTTCCCAATAGCATACTGCAGGCAAGACTGCCGGTGCTTTCACAGAAAGGGAAGTCATTTGAGTCTTCGTAATCGTTGCTTGCATACCTCGTCCTGTATTCGAGATTTCCCTTGTCCATATAGTCATCAGCGGTGACGGGAACCAGTCCTGCCGCCTTGTCCCCGGCTATCGAGGAACTGATCCTGTCGTCCGGGCCTATTGATGATACGCTCAGAAGGTTTACAGGCCTTATGACTGCAGGCAGATTGTTCTTCCAGGAATAGGCATAGTCCCGTGATGCATAATGCACATTGTAAGGAACATAGTAGAACCCCAGATGTCCGGGCAGAAAGTCCAGCTGGGCAGTGACGCTTATGTCCAGTATGATGTCAAGGATATAGTAGGCGGTGCGCTTCTTCAATGAATAGGGGTTCATGACTGTGGCAACCAGACAGAATGCCCCGCTGGCGAAGAACGGATTTTCTGAATCGCTGGCTGTGTCCGGTTCGGGAGGAAGGAGGGCCAGCTCCATCTTTCCGTTGCTGAAGCTGTTGATCCTGAGGTTGTCGTGCCCCTTCAGAATATTGCCGAACACTCCGCTGGATGGATTGGTCCCGATGGCCGGGTCTGTCCTGAATATATTCCAGGTGGCATTCTCGCTTCCGGCAGCTCCTCCATATACATCAATGGTGTGCAGCTCGGTATGCCCTTCCCGACCGGCCGAGCAGATGTCCAGCTGGGTGTTGTGTATGGCTCCGAGATAACGCGTCCCCGGGAAGGCCTTGTTCACGGTGCAGTACAGCTTGGACAGAAGGCACATTGCCCCGTCCGATGCCGTCTTGCCTGCGGCTATGGTCTCGCTTCCTTCAGTTTTTCCGTATATGACGGCTTCTGCCGCAGCTCCGCCTGAGAACGTTCCGGGGCGCTTCATCTGGATTCCGGCAGTCTGGCCTGGGACAATGGATGTGCCGAAGGATGTCTCCATGCAGGACCCTGTATCCATTCCAAGTATGAAATCCTTTTCAAATCTTCCCATTATGTCGGCATTGCCGTCAATCCTGAACCCAAGTGCGCCGGCGATTCCCTCATCAGGCATTGCAAATGAGGCTGGGGCGAGGATATTGCCATCCATGTCCTTGAGCAGCACGTCGGCACGGCATACTCCAAGTCCGTCTTCATTCACCGTGGCCGATTTCAATGCGGCGCCGCTTTCCCTGTCAGCAATGAGCATTTCCGGCCAGACTCCGCATGGAATCTGCAGACTTGCGCTCCTTTCCGCACTTTGCAGACTGATATGTGAAACCGGATTGGTCTTGTACGGAGTCCTGTCTGAAAGATAGAGGTAAATGTCCTTTCTGGAT
>SFPH01000105.1 GCA_004552115.1 Bacteroidales bacterium | reverse complement strand
TCTCATTCTATGGTGAGGAAGAAGGGCTTGACAAGGAGTACACAGACTGGTCAAGAATATTCATCACTTTCTTCGATGAAGCTACACTCGCAAGTATGGATTTCGAGTCTTTCCCTGAAGTTGACATAGTTGAGTTCCCGGAAGCTGTATATTCCGAGGAAATGAAGGACGGCAAGTATCCAGTGCAGATATATTTCAACAATGAGGGTGTTTATGCTGACACTCAGTATGCTTCTATCGAGGGAGAATCTTTCGTCATCGATGATTTCATGCAGTCCGGTTTGAGAGCTATGATCACTCCTTCCGGCTCGACATTCTCAGTTGATTTTACTGACGCTGGTGGCAATAAGGTTTCTGCAACTGCACCTGACACATCCGGCTATCTGAATCTCACAGGCTCGAATCGGCTCTATCCTTGGGAGAACGGCAAAGCTGACTACTGGTGCATCACCAGCTTCTATTTCTATGCCGACGCATCTTATACCGGTTGGGATTCTGAGAAAAAGGAGGCCTATTTCTATGGCTATTACAATATCTGGAATCCATTTGCTGGAGAAGAGGGGGATTATATCACCGGTCAGGGAAATGTCTACATTTACTGGTAATATCTGAAAAATATTCCTATATTTGCCTGTCGTCAGACTTAGTCCGACGACAGGTTTTTTATTTCGGGGCATTCGATATGCGACGGCTGCTTTGCATTCTTACATTGGCTTTCGGTTTCCTTTTCCTGGCAGGAAGAGAGGGCGGCGCAGTATTGTCGCATGCCTGCGAAAATGAAATCCTGACCGCAGCATCCGCCATTTCGGGAAACTGCGCGGATGCCACCTTCGGATTGGGCCTTCCTGCCCAGAGCATCTCCGTGCCGGGCATAAGCCTCTGCTGCAGCAATGGGGGCAATCAGGTATCCCGCAGCAGAAAAAGCCTTCAGGAACGTATGGCGGCCAGTCTTACTTCCTCATCGGCCGCTTCCTTTACATCATTCAGAACATCATTTTACTTCAATCCTTCCGGAACTCTTTCCCGTTCCAGATATTCCAGACTCATTTGCGTGCTGAGATTGTAGGCCCGTATTCCGGCTGATTTGCAATCTACTCTGATTATCAATCATTTCCGCAATATGCGGAATAAAACTTACGCAAATGAACTTCATTTTTCTGGTCATTGGCCTGGCCTTGCTTGTATTCGGAGCGAACTGGCTTGTCGATTCAGCCTCGGCTCTTGCCCGCAAGGTCGGACTCAGCGAATTCTTCATCGGACTTGTTATCGTAGGTTTCGGAACATCATTCCCGGAACTCGTCGTCAGCCTTACCGGAGCGGTCCAGGAAAATGCCGATGTGGCTGTCGGCAATGTATTGGGTTCCAATATTTTCAATGTATTCCTGATACTTGGAGCCACCGCTCTGATCAGACCGCTGAAGATGAGTCGGGAGAATCTCCGCAGAGACATCCCCGTCCTTCTCGGGGCTACACTTCTCGTCCTGTTCTTTGGACTTGGAGGCCGGATTTCCGGTACCTCGGGAGGCATTCTCACCCGCGTGGAGGGTGCGGTTCTCCTGAGCGTATTCGCAATCTATATTCTGTACTGTCTCTCATGCGGCGACAGCAGGGAAGAGGCCGGTGAAAAGCCCGAGATTTCCACTGTGTTCGCCGTGGTGATGATTATTCCAGGCCTTGTGGCATTGATCGGAGGCGGCGAACTCTTCGTGGATTCTGCCGTGAACATCGCCCGCTCGGCCGGCATAAGCGACAAATTCATTTCGGTGACCATTCTGGCGGCGGGCACATCCCTGCCTGAGCTTGTCACCAATATCGCGGCGGCGGTCAAGGGCAGGGGAGAGATGGCATTGGGCAATATAATCGGCTCCAATGTCTTCAATCTCCTCCTCATCCTGGGCTGCTCCTCCCTGATAACTCCGCTATCCTTCGCCAATGTCAATGTGGTGGATGCCATCGCATTGGCAGCCAGCGCACTGCTGATCTTCGTAATGCGCGGGAGGCGGGCTCAGGGCGTATTGCTGCTCACTTGTTACATT
This sequence comes from Bacteroidales bacterium, assembly GCA_004552115.1. The sequence continues at coordinate 2,663 of SFPH01000105.1, read as the reverse complement.
ATCTATTCCGTTTTTCTGATAATTGAATTATGACGTACAATTTCGATAAAGTGCATACAGTCAAGGATTTGACTATATCAATAATTATTCTTGGCCTGGGTGCCGGCCTGTATTTCCTGAACGGCGGCCTCGGCATCGCCCTGCTCATCGCAGGAATCATATCCCTGGTATTCTATAAATCCGGCTACAGGGACCCTGTGACAAAGGTGGTTCTCAGGAAGTCCTGCGTCGAGGCTGACAAGAAATGCCGCCAGTCCCTTCTCGACTTCATTTCAGGCCTTTCCGACGATCTGGAAATTGTGAGAACCGGCACCGGACCGGTGGTGAGAATCGAGATGTACCATAATCTCGAAGAGGGCATCGCATATGTGCAACTATATGATTTTGAGAATTATAACTATGTAGCGTCCGGCGAACTCGCAAGTCTGGAAGAGAACAGGGCAGCATTGCTCCTGAATAAGATGAATTTCGCGGGACGGAAATGCCGACAATAAGAATATGACAACATTTTTCCTCATCCTGATCTCCGCAGTCATTCTCATCTGCGTCTGGCTGAACAACATTTCGTCGAGAATAGGAGTGCCGACATTGCTGGCATTCATTGTCCTCGGAATATTGTTCGCGAACAACGGCATCATCCCCCTCGATTTCGAGGACAGGGAACTGGCCAGGGAGACCTGTACAGTGGCCCTGGTCTTCATCATGTTCTATGGAGGATTCGGAACCCGCTGGGAATCAGCCCGTCCGATTGCCAGGGAAGCGGTTCTCCTGGCATCCCTGGGAGTAGTTCTCACTGCGGGGCTGACGGGCCTGTTCTGCCATTTCGCATTGGGCTGGTCCTGGATCGAGAGCATGCTGATGGGCTCGGTCATCAGTTCCACCGACGCCGCGTCAGTATTCTCGATATTGAGGTCCAAGAAGCTGGGACTCAGGAACAACACCGCTCCGCTGCTGGAAATGGAGAGCGGAAGCAATGACCCCTGCTCCTATATGCTCACCGCCATCTTCCTTTCGGCGGCTGACATGCAGGGACAGGGGATGTCAGGATGGGGACTGGTCTGGATGACAACCGCCCAGATAGCTTTCGGCGCACTGGGCGGTTTCGGTATCGCACGGCTGGCTGGCATTGCCCTGGACCGATTCCGCATCAAGGGAGCGGGCTTTGATTCGCTTTTCATCCTCGCCGTGGCTATCGCATCCTATGCTGTTCCGGATCTTGTCGGGGGCAACGGCTACCTGAGCGCCTACATTGTCGGAATAATTCTCGGCAACCGGGAGTTCTCCAACAAGAAGGCCCTGGTGGGATTTTTCGACGGGGTCACGGGACTGATGCAGGTCATCATCTTCTTCATGCTCGGCCTGCTCGTCCGGCCGGAAATGCTTCACAGGGCAATTCTTCCGGCATTGGCAATATTTGTCTTCCTTCTCCTCGCGGCAAGGCCTCTGGCCGTGGGGGCCATTCTGACGCCACTTCGGAGATATTCCTTCCGCCAGCAATGCCTGATCTCATTCGCCGGGCTGAGGGGAGCGGCATCCATCGTTTTCGCAATCATGGCCACCTCCGGGGCGTACAGCCCGCATAATGACATTTTCGGAATAGTGTTCTGCATTGTCCTCCTTTCCATTTCCCTCCAGGGCTCGCTTATCCCTTTCGTGTCCCGCAAATTGCGGATGACCGATTCCGGGGAAGATGTGATGAAGACTTTCAATGACTTCGCCGATGACAGCCAGCTTCAGTTCACCGTGGTGGAAATCGGGCCCAAGAGTTCCTGGAAAGGCAAGACTGTGAGGGAGCTGGGTCTGCCCAGGGGACTGCTTCTCGCCCTTGTGCTGAGGAATGGTGTCCGGATAGCCCCGAAGGGCCTGACGGTTCTTCTCGAAGGGGACAGGGTCATCATTGTCTCAAGGGCTTTCGAGGATAGTTCCGTATGCTTCCGTGAGACTGTTCTTCTGCCAGGCAATGAATTGATAGGCAGGCGTTTGAATGAATGCAGAAAATCCGGCGTAATCATTCTGATACGCCGGAATGACCGGGATATAATACCGTCCGGGGACACTCTCCTGAAAGAGGATGACCGTCTGGTCATTTTCATGGGAGATTAGCTTTTCCGGGACCTGCTGCCGTACATACCCATTATTCATTAGGGGCATCGCAATAATTTATTACCGTTCATGAAGAATTTTGGGGCCGATACCGAATTGTGATGATTGTCCGGATGCCAAAATTTTTGCAACTTTGCATGGATATACATTAACGCGACACGAATCTTATGAAGCGGCTGAAATTATATGAATCCAGGGACAAGATGATAGACCTCATCAGCGACAATTACGGAATGCTGCAGGGCCTGGGTGCCTTCGGCATCCGTCTGGGATTCGGGGACAAGACGGTCGAGGAGGTCTGCCAGGAGCAGAACGTCGATTGCTACACCTTCCTGTCCGTGGTCAATTTCATCATCAACGGATATGCTCCCAAGGAGAATGACGACAGGATTTCAGTCGAGACATTGCTGGGCTATCTCCGTGCCTCCCACAGGTTCTTCCTGGACTTTCAGCTTCCGTCAATACGCGAGAAGCTGTGCGGCACTCTCAACCAGGAAGACAGCATCGCCAGGCTGATAATGCATCTCTATGACGAATATGCGCAGGATATCCAGAGGCAT
>SFPH01000104.1 GCA_004552115.1 Bacteroidales bacterium | reverse complement strand
ACAGAAGGACACGCTTCCTTAGCTCAGTTGGTAGAGCACGACACTCTTAATGTTGGGGTCCAGGGTTCGAGCCCCTGAGGGAGCACCGGAAAAGACGGCTTTGAGGCCGTCTTTTTTCGTATGTCATTTTAACTACGTCCACAAAAATACTGTATATTTACCGCTTAGAATATATTGTTTACTATGAAAAAGATTCATGTTTTGGCATTGATGATTGTTCTTTGGGCGGGAACTGTCAATGCTCAAAAACCTCAGAGAGCGAAAATTGTTTGCGGACCATATGTCCAGTGTATGACAGAGACAAGTTTTACTGTAATATGGACGACCGATGTCGATGCTGTGGCATGGGTGGAAGTGGCACCAGACGACGGTACGCATTTCTATAACAAGGAGCGTGACAAATATTATGATGCACGCGGAAACGGAGTGTTCCCGATAGGTAAGATCCACAAGGTGGTCGTGGATGGCCTTGAGCCCGGTTCGACTTATCGTTATCGCGTGATGAACAGAGGTGTCATTGCCTACAACGGTTCCGGCAATGTGCAGTATATGCATGGCAGCGGTACGGATGTGTATAAAGGTGAGCCTCACAAGATCACTACCTTTAAGGAGGATTATGACACAATCCGTTTCGACCTGTACAACGATATTCATGGAAAGGATTCCCTTTTCAATAGAATCCTTTCAGGAGCAAGAGATAACCGTGACTTCGTTTTCCTTAATGGCGACATGACAAGCAATATTTCCAATGAGGAGCTCATACCGAAGATGTATCTTGGTTCGGCAGCGAAAAGCCTCAATGGCGGTCTGCCTCTCTTCGCCTCACGTGGAAACCATGAGCTTCGCGGACGTGATGCGATCAAATGGCTCAATTATTTCCAGACCACCACAGGCACCCCTTATTATTCGTTCAGTATCGGTGACTTCTTCTTTGTCGTTCTCGATGCATGCGAGGATAAGCCTGATTCAGACATAGAATATAGCGGCATCGTGGCTTCCAAGCCTTATGTCGAGCGTCAGGGCAGATGGCTCAAGGAAGTGATCGCTTCCGAGGAATGCAGGAATGCCAAGGTGCGTATCGCATTCTGCCATGTACCGCCGGAAAGCAAGGGATGGTACGGAGCTGCCCAGATGTGCAATATCCTTGTACCGCCTCTCAATGAAGCCGGATTCGATGCCATGTTCTGTGGCCATATCCACAGATGGAGAGTTGCAGAGCCTGACGGTAGCATCTCTAATGCCGGATTCCCTGTGATCTGCAATGCTAATATGGAGAGGATGGAAGTGACTGCTACAGAGGATGCTATCGAGATCAGCACTTTCGATACTGACGGAAAGAATACGCATAACCATACTCTGAAACTCAAAAAATGATGCTCTCATGACACCGGACACTAATGATGTCACTGGTCGGATTTGAGGGATGGCAGGCAGACGTTGAAGTGGACTGCAAGGACGCGTATTACAATGACCGTGATGGCCGGGAAGATCTGGAGCAGGGGAGAGCCGATGCGGGCAAGGAGCAGCAGCCAATAGACCATCCCGCCTCCGGCGCAGGCCAGGGCATAGATGTCCTTTCGGAAAATCAGCGGCACCTCGTTGATCAGCACGTCGCGGAATATTCCTCCTGCCGCACCTGTTATGCATCCCATTATGACGTTCACCCACATAGGGTTTCCGGCCATCAGGCTTTTCTCGACTCCCACAACCGTGAAAAGGCCCAGTCCAATGGCGTCGAAGATGAAGAAAGTGTACTCCAGGCGCACTATCCACCTCTTGAAAATGATCACGACTATAAGGGCCAGAAAGGTGATGAGTGCGTATGAGGGTTGCATCATCCAGAAGGGCTTCACGTCCAGGAGCAGGTCCCTGAGGGTTCCTCCTCCTACCGCAGTCACGAAGCCGACCACGAAGGCTCCGAAAAGGTCGAAGTTCTTCCTGGCCGCAAGACGCACTCCGCTTATCGCGAATGCAAAAGTTCCTATATAGTCCAGAATGTTCAGGAACTCTATATGTTGAAGCATTGACAACATTTCGGCAAAGATATGCTATTTTTAAGTATATTTGAAAAATTAAGCCCCGATTATATGGAAGACAAGGAGATTATCGAACTCATACGCAGGGAAGTCGTACCGGCAACGGGTTGCACCGAACCGGTAGCCGTGGCACTCTGCTGCGCCTATTCGGCCGAAGCCCTCGGCATGCGTCCGGAGAAAATCAATCTGAAGCTTAGCGCGAACATACTCAAGAACGCGATGGGCGTCGGTATCCCTGGCACGGGTATGACCGGTCTGCCCATAGCAGTTGCCCTCGGTGCCCTTTTCGGCAAGAGTTCGGATGCCCTCGAGGTGCTGAAGGACTGCACGAGGGAGAAACTCGCCGAAGCCAGGCGCTTCGTGGATGAGGGCCGCATAGAAATAGGCCTGAAAGAGGGGATAAGCGAGAAACTCTACATAGAGGTGGAGTGCATAGCCGGAGAACGCCGTTCCCTGGCGGTCATTTCCCACTCGCACACTCATCTATGCCATCTGGAGTCCCCGGAAAAGCTGATTTATCACGAGCCCGGTGCCGAGAGCGGCAGCGATGAAGAGGAGGACGAGAACGGGCTTACGCTGCGCCGGGTATGGGAATTCGCCACGACAGCCCCTATAGAGAGCATAGAATTCATAAATGAGGCAAGGCGGCTCAATGAGAATGCGGCAAAGCGCTCATTGGAGGGCAATTACGGGCATGAACTCGGCAAGACCCTCAGCCGGCCCCTCGGGAAGGGCATACTCGGAGACAGCACTTTCTGCCATATACTCAGTGCTACAAGCGGAGCCTGCGATGCGAGAATGGCAGGTGCAGACATCCCCGTGATGAGCAATTCGGGCAGCGGCAATCAGGGAATCGCTGCGACTATGCCTGTGGTCGTCTTTGCCGAGGAGAATCACAATACCAGGGAAGAGCTCACCAGGGCCCTTATCCTCAGCCACCTCACCGCCATATATATAAAAAAGAGTCTCGGCCGCCTGAGCGCACTTTGCGGCTGCGTAGTCGCCTCGACCGGCAGCAGCTGCGGAATTACCTATCTTATGGGCGGAAACTACGAGCAGATAGCCTACAGTGTCAAGAATATGGTTGCCAACCTTGCGGGTATGGTCTGTGACGGCGCCAAACCGAGCTGTGCCCTGAAGGTCTCCAGCGGAGTTTCTACGGCTGTGCTCAGCGCCCTGCTTGCCATTCAGAACAAGTCTGTGTCCAGTGTGGAAGGCATAGTTGAGGACGACGTGGACAGAACCATACACAATCTGACCAGGGTTGGTTCAAAAGGAATGGACCAGACTGATCGCCTGGTCCTTGACATAATGACCCACAAGGGTTGATATTTCCGTTTCTAAGCTTCAGAATCTGTCCACGAGTGCGAAAATGCGTTCACGGACTTCCTCTATGCTGCCTGTGCCGTCGATTTCGTTGTACTTGCCGGCCTTGCGGTAGTAATCGATTTCAGCTTCCGTCTGGCTGTGATAGGTAGCGATGCGGTTCTTGATGGTCTCTATGCTGGCATCGTCCGCGCGTCCTTCGATCTCGGCCCTGTGGCGTATGCGTTCCACAATCATCTCGTCCGGAATCATGATGCTGACAACGGCGCTTACTTCTTCGGATTTCTTTGCCAGAATGGCGTCCAGTGCCTCTGCCTGTGCTATGGTGCGTGGGAATCCGTCCAGAAGGAAGCCATCTACGCCTTTCACGCTGGAGAACTCGGATTCTATCATTCCTTCCACCACTTCATCAGGAACGAGTTTGCCGTCTTCGATAAGGGCTTTTGCCTTGAGGCCGAGTTCCGTGCCTGCCTTGATTTCCTTGCGGAGCAGGTCACCGGTGGAGATGTGGTGAAGCCTGTACCTCTCTGCCATTGCTGCGGCCTGGGTGCCTTTGCCTGCACCCGGAGGGCCGAAAAGGATGTAGTATTTCATCGTTTGTATTTAAGTGATTACTCGTCGAGTATGTATATGTCCTTGCTGTTTCTGCCCAGCTCGTTGTAGTCGAGTCCGAAGCCGACGATGAACTGGTTCTGTATTTCCCTGGCCACGTAATCGAGCCTGATGCTGTCCTTGAAGCGGAAGGATTCGGGCTTGTAGAAGAGTGTGCAGATGCGGCTGGAACGGGCCCCTTTCTTCTCGAGATACTGTTTCATCAGCTGGATGGTGAAGCCCGTGTCCACGATGTCTTCTATGATGATCACGTCCCTTCCGCTGACATCGCAGCTGAGTTCCTGCTTGACCTCGACCACTCCCGTGCTGCTGGTTCCGGCATAGGAGGAAACCTTTACCGATGCCAATTCGAGAGGGAAGCTGCAGCGCTTGAGCAGTTCACTGCAGAACATCATCGCTCCGTTCAGGGTGCATAGCATTACAGGTGGCACCTCGCTCTGCCCGAAGTCTCTCTGGAGTTCGCCGGCAACCCTGTCGATGTCTTTGGAAAACTCCTCGAAGGGGATATAGAGACGGAAATTCTTGTCTCCAACAGTGATTCTGTCCATAATCAATTCCTTTTGACTGTTGCAAATATAGGTTACGCCTTTCAAAAATCACAGAAAAAAATTGAATTTCGGGTAAAACAACAATGCTCTTTTCCCTCTTTCCTATATTGCGCCATGTTTAGCCCTCTTCCCGGCTGGGGTGCGTTCCGGCGGAACGGACGGGGTGGAGCAGTCCATACTTCTTTTCAGCGGAGCCTCATCGCTCGAGGAACTCGACGCAGACGAGCTCGAACGCTATCTGCGCTTTCTCGAGCATCCGCTGGAACTGAACAATGCCTCGCGTTCGCGCCTGCTCTCCAGCGGACTTCTCAGCGCCTATAGAGTGGCCAGCCTGATGGATTACCGCAGACGCTGCGGAGATGTGCTCTCCTTTACGGAACTCGCGGCCGTGGACGGCTTCGGAGAGAACTTTACCGCTGCATTGCGCCCTTTCGTATCCCTTGAAAGCGTAAACATCCCGGGCAGGGGAAGCCCGGACGGA
>SFPH01000103.1 GCA_004552115.1 Bacteroidales bacterium | reverse complement strand
AGCCAGGCCACGAGGAAGAAGGTTTACTGCGGCAAGGTCACGAACTGGTTCGACCGCATAGGCGTGGCCGAAATCGCTGTCGAGTCAAGCCCTCTCGAGGTCGGGGCGCAATGTATGGCTATCGGCAGCAAGACAGGAATGATAGAGTTTACTGTCAATGACTTGCGCGTGGATATGAAGCCGGCGGAAAGGGCTGACAAGGGAGTGAGATGCTCCGTTGCCATTGTCCCGGAGAACAGGGGGCCGCGTGACGGAGATGTGGAATTGTCCGCATCCTCCGGTTGCTGTGCAGGCCAGGCGGCTGCCCCGGGTGGAGGGAATGCCACGGCCTCCGAGGGAACAATCCCTGTCAGACTCCGCCGCGGAGACAAGATATATATCTGGCAGAAAGCAAATTAATCCACATCAAATATGACACTCAGATCAGCAATAGCGGGACTCGCTCTCGCCATCTTGGTTTCAAATCCGGCCCAGGCTCAGGGCTATGTTCCTACCGGGGAGAATCTCGAGGCCCGGGCGGAATTCGCCGGCGACAAGTTCGGAATCTTCCTCCATTGGGGAATCTACAGCATGTTCGCCCAGGGCGAATGGTATCTCAACAGGGACGGGATACAGCACCAGGAGTACTCCAAGGCAGCTTCCGCATTCTATCCGGCTTATTTCAATGCCGCCGAGTGGGTATCGGCCATCAAGGCCTCAGGGGCAAAGTACATCTGCTTCACCACCAGGCATCATGACGGATTCTCGATGTTCGATACCGCGCAGTCTCCTTACAATATCGTCGATGCGACCCCTTTCGGAAGGGATGTGCTGAAAGAGCTGGCTGACGAATGCCACAAGCAGGGCATAAGGCTTCATCTCTACTACTCCCACATTGACTGGGGAAGGGATGACTATCCTGCCGGACGCACCGGCCTCACGACCGGAAAGGACCCGGCCAAGGCGGACTGGAAGGCATATTACGAGTTCATGAACGCCCAGCTCAGGGAACTCCTCACCAATTACGGCAAGATAGGCTGCATCTGGTTTGACGGATTCTGGGACCATGACAGCGACCCGACTCCTTTCGATTGGCAGCTTGAGGAGCAGTACAGGCTCATCCACAGCATCCAGCCGGACTGCCTCGTGGCCAACAACCACCACGTCACTCCTCACGAGGGTGAGGATTTCCAGATCTTCGAGAGGGATCTCCCGGGCGAGAACAAGGCCGGACTCTCAGGCCAGGATATCAGCGCCCTGCCACTGGAAACCTGCCAGACCATGAACGGAATGTGGGGCTACAAGATTGCCGATCAGGAATACAAGTCAGTCGATGAACTCGTCCGCCTGATAGTGGGAGCGTCCGGAAAGGGTGCCAACCTCCTTCTCAATATCGGGCCACAGCCGGACGGAAGGCTTCCTGAGGCTGCACTTGACAGGCTCAAAGGCATTGGAGAATGGTTCGGGAAATTCGGGGATACCGTTTATGGGACCACAGCCGGAGACATTCCGGAGCAGTCCTGGGGCGTGACGACCCGCAAGGGCGACCGGCTCTTCATCCACGTTCTCGACCCAGAGGTCAATGAGGTATTCCTGCCGCTTGGATGCAAGGTCAAGTCTGCGGTGGAATTCGCTACAGGAAACAAGGTGAAGTTTGATGCCTGCAGGCACGGCATTCACATTGAGGTTCCGGCTGCGGAGGGTCCTGACAGGGTAGTGGAACTCAAGGTAGGCTGATGCCGTCCATATCCCGCCCGGCATGTTCCGTTGAGGCATTCACGGCTGGCTGCTGAATTGGCAGGACGTATTCTTTTGTATAATTGCAAAAAATCCTAACTTTGCAGGTCAGATTGAAACAACTTAATTCATTAACAATATGCAAAACCGTATTGAAAACTACGACTTCAGTGGCAAGAAGGCCATTGTCAGGGTCGATTTCAACGTTCCTATCCAGGAAGGTAAGATCACGGACGATACCCGTATCCGTGGCGCAATCCCTACACTCAAGCTCATTCTTGAGAAGGGCGGAGCTCTCATCATCATGTCCCACATGGGCAAACCGAAGGGAAAAGTTAAGCCGGAACTCTCTCTGTCACAGATTGTTGACGCAGTAAGCGAGAAACTCGGCGTACCTGTAAAGTTCGCTCCTGACTGCCAGAAGGCTGACGAACTGGCAGCTGCCCTCAAGCCGGGTGAGGTTCTTCTTCTCGAGAATCTCCGCTACTATCCTGAAGAGGAAGGCAAGCCGGTAGGCATCGACAAGGAGGATCCTGCATACGAGGAGGCAAAGAAGGCAATGAAGGCTTCCCAGAAGGAGTTCGCCAAGAAGCTTGCCTCATACGCTGACTGCTGGGTTATGGACGCGTTCGGTACAGCACACCGCAAGCACGCTTCCACAGCTGTCATCGCCGACTACTTCGCACCGGAGGACCGTATGCTCGGACTCCTCATGCAGAAGGAGGTTCAGGCTGTGAACAATGTCCTCAGCGATATCAAGAGGCCGTTTATCGCCATCATGGGCGGTTCCAAGGTGTCTTCCAAGATCGGCATCATCGAGAACCTCCTCGGCAAGGTTGACAAGCTCATCCTCTGCGGCGGCATGACATATACATTCTCCAAGGCTCACGGCGGAGAGATCGGCGAGTCAATCGTCGAGATGGACAAGCTCGATGTGGCTCTCGGCGTAGAGGCCAAGGCAAAGGAGAACGGTGTCGAGCTCTATCTCGCTCCGGATGCAGTGACCACCAACGGTCTTGACTTCGCTACAATGTCTCTCAAGCCGGGTTCAAGCGTTCAGGTTGCTCCTGCCAACGCCATCCCTGCCGGATTCGAGGGCGTTGACGCAGGTCCTGAGGCCCAGAAGATTTTCGCTGACGCCATCAAGGGCTGCAAGACCATCCTCTGGAACGGTCCTGCAGGCGTATTCGAGTGCGACGAGTTCTGTGCCGGCTCAAGGGCTATCGGCGAGGCTATTGCCGAGGCTACAGCAGAGGGCGCATTCTCTCTCATCGGTGGCGGTGACTCAGTGGCATGCTGCACCAAGTTCGGTCTCACCGACAAGGTTTCCTACATCTCTACCGGTGGCGGTGCCCTTCTCGAGGCTATCGAGGGCAAGGTTCTCCCGGGCGTTGCAGCTGTAGGCGAATAAGAAATATCCTTTTTACGGGGCGGGGCCGGCTGAAGTTTCAGGACTTTGGACCGGCCCCGCTGCCTTTTTCATTGTGCCGGCAATGCTTGCCGATTTGACTGATAAACGCTATATTAGCGGAATATTAGAAGATTTTCAGGAAATGCTTGACCTCCTTTTCGTACATTGGAATGTCAATCCGGTGATGATCAATCTCGGATTCTTCAGTCTGCGCTGGTATTCAGTGCTCTTCGTCTCAGGTTTCATCCTCGGATGGTTCATATTCAGATGGTTCTTCAGAAGAGAGGGCGTGAAGGAGGAACTTCTCGACTCGCTTCTCTATACATTGCTCATCGGAACCATTGTGGGAGCAAGGCTCGGCCATTGCATATTCTACCAGCCTGACTACTATTTCGGCAGCTGGCAGGGCTTTCTGGAAATCTTCATGCCATGGAAGGGCGGCCTGGCCAGCCACGGGGGCACCATTGTGCTTTTCTTCGCGATGATGTGGTACGCCCATCATTACGGTAGGAAGAACAATTTCGATTTCGTCTGGATTCTGGACCATCTCTGCATAGCCGTGGCCTTCGCGGCGACATTCATCAGGCTGGGCAACCTTATGAACTCCGAGATCTACGGTGACGTGACTTCATTGCCGTGGGGCTTCATCTTCGAACTCAGGGGAGAGACGGAGCCGAAGCATCCGACCCAGCTCTACGAGGCCCTGACCTATTTCCTTCTCGGAATCGGACTCATCCTGCTCTACAAATATGGCCTCAGGAAGGTGTACAGGGGGACATTCATCGGCATTTTCTTCATTGTCTGCTTCGGTTCCAGATTCCTGATCGAGTTCATCAAGGAGCCTCAGGTGGCATTTGAAAATGATATGGTCCTCAATATGGGCCAGCTCCTCAGCATCCCGTTCGTCCTGCTGGGAATCGGCTTCCTGGTCTATGCCTTTGTCCGGAAACAGCCGGCGCAGGTGGTCGTGCCCGAGGAGGCACCACGGCAGAAGAAGGAGGCTACCCATTACGCCAAGTCATTGTCATAGAAGGTATCATGAAAGAGATAATAATGGATGGTGAGGGTCTTGAGCAGTACCTCAATGACCCGGAAATAACCATGCGCATCGCCAGGGTCACGGATTTTCTCGAGGCCAACGGCATTGACTTTGAGCTGTACCGCCACCCTCCTCTTCCTACCATTGAAAAGGCTCTCGAGTATTGGAAAAACCTGTCCGCGACGCATTGCAAGAACCTCTTCATGCGCAATCACAAGGGCAACAGGCATTATCTCATCTCCTTCGAGCGCCATAAGAATCTGGACATCCACGACATCACGGTGGAGTATCAGATGACCACCGTGATCAACACCCACGATATGAACTCCGTGATGAACATCGGCGACAACATCGTCTTCATCAAGGAGGGTGTGAAGGAGTGGCAAGGCACGAAAGACCAGGTCATCACCTCCAACAACCAAGCGCTCAACGACTTTATCTTCGCCTCCGACCTCTTCCGCAAGGTGAAGGAGGTAGAGATGCAGCAAGAGGAGGGATAACAGGCACGAAATTATCAGTTTTTTTCAAAAATATTTGAAGATTACAGATTTATATACTAATCCTTGACAAGATTGGGAGAGCGTTTCTTCGAGGGTTGTGCCGCGCTCACCTCCATC
>SFPH01000102.1 GCA_004552115.1 Bacteroidales bacterium | reverse complement strand
ATAATCCGGGAACAGGCTATGGCGAGCTCTGGACTACCGAGAGCCTGATCGGAGTGCCCGGCGTCATTTTCTGCCAGGAATTCCTGGACGCCATAAAGATGCACAGAGGCAATGACTATGAGCACATTGCAGCCCATTATACAGACGTTCCACAGCACACCGTGGATATGTTCCTGATGGCTAACGGCAAGCCGATTGCCAACTCCGGTTCCGGATACAAGGGCGGAAGGGGCAAGGATATCTATGACGAATTCCAGGACCGCGATCCCCGTCTCTATCTGAATATCCAGCCTCCATACGCAGTAATGTCTCATTCAGGTGAATATGACGGAGTTACCTCATTCAAGACCTGGAGATATGCGAAACCTGGAGATAAAGTCATCGGAGACTACGTTGTAAAGGACGAGGCTGACGCGGCAAGACTTTCCCAGTACATAAACCTGATGGGTGCCAATGATCTCTGCGTCAGAGGCGGCGCATTCGGAGGACAAGGCATGAAGAGATGCCCTGGACAGAACTGGGGAGCAGCCCTCACACCTACCAGCCCGAATCTGAGCAACTCGGGCAAGGTGGCATATATGAAGAGCCGCACCGGTTACTATTTCTGGAAGAACTACGATATGTGGGTTCGACCAGACCGCAGCTAATGCGACCATCAATCTTCTCCGCGACAGAGTGGGCATGCCTCCTATGACTGTTGCCGACATCAATGCCGACTTTGACCCTAACCGCGACAAGGGCAATGCTCCTTGGCTCACGGGAAGCCTCAGCAGGTATGAGGTAGCCCCTGTTCTCTGGGAAATCCGCAGGGAGCGCCAGATCGAGCTCTTCGGAGAGGGATTCGGATTCTATGATGTCCGCAGATGGGCCAAGGCAGATTACTACATCAACCGCCAGCCTTGCGGTATCTATATTCCTGACACCACCATCCCTTACGGAAACGGAACTTACGGCGGACAATGCGTGGACTACGACCAGATCGTCAGGGAAGGCAAGGCCACAGCTTCCACAACGGCTTCAGGCGGATGGATCTACACTGCGGCAAGCCCTCTCGACCAGGGTGGCGGATGGATTGACACTTACTATCTCATGATGGTTCCGACCAATGAGATTGTCCTCAATCCTGCACTTTCACAGAACCCTGGATACAACGAACTCTTCGGATTGTAGTAAATAATTAAGGGATGGCCTCGGGCCATCCCTTTTAATTTGAACACTACTGTTCCGACAGGAAAGTGGTGATCGCATCGAAGAAGAGTCCCCTGTATGGCTCAATGCGGTCAGTCCCGAAATTGGATGTGGTGAATCCCCAGCCATGGCCACCGTACGGGTAAATGTACATCTGGGCACTTACCTTGTTCTCAAGCAAGCTGTTGTAATACCTGAGGCTGTTCTCCACAGGGACTACGCCGTCATTGGAACTGAGCAGGAGAATGGTCGGAGGGGTATTCTCATTAACCTGGTTTTCAAGTGAATACTTCTCCATCAGATCATGATAGGCTGACTTCCTGCGGGCATATTCGCGGACAGTGAGATCATCATTGACCCATTCCGACACGGTTCCGACAAGATTGTCGTGGGTTCCTGTGTGAGTCACGGAAGGCTCCATCGTAATCACCGGATAGACAAGAATCGAGAAGTCCGGCCTGGTAGTCCCGTCCACGTACAATGTGGAAGCGCTGGCGGCGAGGTGACCTCCCGCAGAGAACCCTATGACGCCGATTTTTTCCACTCCCCACTCGGCGGCATGGGCCCGACAGTAGCGGAAAGCGTTCTGCACATCAGTGAGAGGCACATTCCAATGCCTGTTCGGAAGGCGGTACTTCACCACGCAGACAGCTACGCCCTGCCTGTAGAACCAGTCGGCCACGTAGGCACCCTCATTAAATGAAGATACTATCGAATATCCGCCTCCGGGACATACCACGACCATCTTGCCCTTGCATTTCTTCGGAATGTAAAGGTCGATTCTGGCGTCGTCCCCGATAAGTCCGATATTGCCGTTTTCATGCATTTTCTCAGGGGCGGAAATGCCGTTGGACTCCCCCGGGCCGAGGGTTACCTGAACCCCGTTCTCGACAATGCCCTTGTCAACGCCCTGACCTTCAGGATACAGCCTTAATGTACAGGTCGGGCGGAGCTTGGTCTTCGGCTGGTAAGGCTCTGCCGCATTTGCGCAGAAAAATGACATCAACGCCGCTGCGGCGCAAATGAACGAAATGCTCTTTTTCATAGAATCATGATTATGTGGTTGACAAATTGTCTTTCAATGTCCTCCTGAGGAGCCTGCAGACAGTTTTTCCGGAGAACTCCGGGAGAGGGTTGAAGTGGACATCGTATGAATAGTCCGGAAGCCTTACCGGCATCTGGAGCAATTTTCCCGAAGCTATTTCCTCGCGCACTGACATTTCCGGCACGATTCCCAGCATTGAAACGGAGTCGGCAACCACTCTCTTGACCGTCTCTACAGACGTTGAGGTCAGAGATGTACGTGCCACAAGGTCGGGGGAAAAGAAGCGGCAATAGCCGTCCCATACTGCAAAGCGGTTGGACACCGGAATCCCTGCAATGGTGGAGAAAGGCTTGGCTGTAAGCCTGTCGTCTTCCCCGCTGACGGCAGCGGAGAACACGGACCTGTTCTGCGGAGAAGCCACGACCACCGCGTCCATCACTCCTACAAGCTTCTCCTCGCCGGCAAAGTCCATCGTCTCAGGACTTGGAGATACGGTAATCTCCACCTCGGCATCCTGAGGCTCGCCGAAATGCGAGCCGGGCACGTCGGAAACAACTTCGGTACGGTCCTGATTGTCAGCCCTTGCCACCTGGAAAAGAAGGTCCGGATGGGCGGAAGCAAGGACTGCCAGGGCGGGCGGAAGAAGATAGTCGGCAACCACCGGGTCAGCGGAAATCCTTATGATCTTGCCGGGAGTGTTGCGTCCCTCCTCCCCGAACATGTCCCCGGCGGCGGAACACCAGTACAATATGTGCTCGGCATATTTCAGAAAGGCTGAACCCTCGCCGGTCAATGCGACTTCGCCGCGGAGCCTGCTGAAGAGTTTCACCCCAAGTTCCTTCTCCAATGCGCCGATATTCTGGCTGACCGCAGGCTGGGATATGCCCAGCATTCTGGCAGCCGCCGTGAAACTTCCCGTATTGACAACGGAAATGAATACCTTGAGTCTGAAATCCTCCAACATTGTCTTAAGTGCTGTCCCCTTCCGAAGTTCCGGGCAGTGGGCTGTACGGGACAAATTTAATGATTTTTTTGCCAAACACCATTATATTTCATAACTTGCGTGACCTTTCGGGGCAAGAAATGGCAACATCACGGCAATTTCGTGCATTTTTTATTGTTTTTCGTAAACTTATCACTATATTTCGGAAAATTTAACAACTTA
Source organism: Bacteroidales bacterium (assembly GCA_004552115.1). The sequence continues at coordinate 2,060 of SFPH01000102.1, read as the reverse complement.
AACAATATTCAAGAATGAAAAGGTTATTTATCATTGTATCCGCAATGCTGCTCGCATTCTCATCCAATGCGGGAGCGCAGCAGGTGGAACAGCTTCCGAACGACCCGGCTGTCCGCAAGGGGACCCTCGAGAACGGAATGACTTATTACATCATGCATAATGCAAATCCTGAAGGACGGGCCGAATTCTACCTCGCCACCAATGTCGGAGCGATCCAGGAGACTCCTGACCAGGACGGACTTGCACATTTTCTTGAGCATATGTGCTTCAACGGCACCAAGAATTTCCCTGAGAAAGGCATTCTGAACTATCTCCAGAGCATCGGAGCCTCATTCGGAGGCAATGTCAATGCCAGCACTGGCGTCGAGCAGACCGTCTATATGCTCACAAACATTCCTCTCGTAAGGGAGACCGTAGTGGATTCCTGCATCCTTATCATGCACGACTATTCCCACTTCGTGACCTGCGACCCGGAGGAAATCGACAAGGAAAGGGGCGTCATCCTGGAGGAAAGACGTTCAAGGAGGGATGCAAGCTGGAGAATGCACGAGAAGTCGCTTCCTCTTTATTACGGAGACTCGAAATACGCTTCCTGCACCATTATCGGAAGCCAGGAGAACCTTTCCACATTCAAGCCTGAAAGCCTGACTAATTTCTATCATACATGGTACCGTCCTGACCTTCAGGCCCTTATCGTAGTCGGAGACATTGACGTCGATCAGGTAGAGTCCAAAATCCGCAGCATCTTCGCAGACATTCCTGCCGTCACCAACCCTAAGCCGAAGGACGTGATCACCATCCCGGGCAACAAGGAGCCTATGATAGGCATCATCACCGACCCTGAGGCAATGGGGACATCAATGGAAGTGTTCTGGAAGGGAGAACCGCTTCCTGAAGAATACAACAACACCATCATCGGCAAGATGACCGACCTCATCAAGAACATCATCGCAAGTGTGATGAGCGAGAGGTTCGAGGACATTTCCGCAAAGACTGACGCTCCGTTCCTCAGCGCATCATTCGGCATCGGCGGTCTCTGCGAGACTCTGGAAGCTCAGTACGGTGATATTTCCGCCAAGGAAGGCGAAGCCCTCCCGGCATTCAGGGCATTCTATACCGAAATGCTGAAAATGAAGAAGTACGGCTTCAGCGACGATGAAATCGAAAGGGCAAAGAGCGACATTCTCGCAGCTTATGAAAATGCCGCCAAGAAGGCTGACACAAGGAAGAACGCCGAGCTTGTATATCCTCTCATCAACAACTTCTTCGACAATTACGACTACATGAAGCCGCAGGATGAGTACGAGCTCGTGAAGCAGGTTCTGGCAATGGTGCCTTCCCAGGCAATCAACCAGACAATCGCACAGGGCATGATTCCTGATTCCAACCTCGTCGTCATCTACCAGGCTCCGGAGAAGGAAGGCCTTATACACCCTACCGAGGCAGATTTCCTCAGGATTATAGCCGAGGTGAACGCATCCGACATCCAGCCGAACGAGACCGAGGTCATCGAGAAGGATTTCCTGGACAAGGACCAGCTCAGGGGCAGCGCCGTGAAGAAGATTGCCGAGGGCGAATACGGAAGCACCGTATGGACATTGAAGAACGGCCTCAAGGTTATTCTCCGTCCATCCGACATCGAGAAGAACAAGGTTGTCTTCGACCTTTACAAGGAAGGCGGTTCATCACTCATCCCTACCGGGGACCTGGCAAGCTTTGACAGCAGCATCTGGGGTGCATTCCAGTCATTCAGCGGTATTTCCAGATTCTCAGGAACGACCGTGAGCAAGATGCTCGCAGGCAAGAATGTTTCCGTAAGCCCTTATATCGGCAGTCTCCGTCACGGAATCAAGGGAAGCAGCGCAACCCAGGATATTGAGACTGCTCTCCAGCTTGCCTACCTGTATTTCGCAGACCCGCGTTTCGACGAGGAGGAATTCGGACAGGCCATCAAGCAGATCGAGGCCATCATTCCAAACTATGTGAAGCAGCCTCAGTACCAGATCGGAAAGCACGCTACCCAGCTTCTTTACGGAGACAATCCGAGAACAGCCATCATC
>SFPH01000101.1 GCA_004552115.1 Bacteroidales bacterium | reverse complement strand
CCGTCCGGAGAGTGACATTCGATTGAAATATTAATGGATTAAAAGATGGCGTACTTTTCAGAAGAGAAATATGATGCTGAGACCACGGAGAAGATTGCGGCTCACGTCAGGGAAATATTGAAGCTTCTCGGTGAGGACACTGAGAGGGAAGGACTGCTGAAGACACCGGAGAGGGTGGCTAAGGCTATGCAGTTCATGACGAAGGGCTATGCCCAGGACGGAGTTGAAATCATCAAGTCCGCCATTTTCGATGAAGAATACCAGCAGATGGTCCTCATCAAGGACATTGAATTGTATTCTTCCTGCGAGCACCATATGCTGCCATTCATCGGCAAGGCACACGTGGCCTATATACCCAACGGGAAGATTACAGGGCTGAGCAAGATAGCCAGAGTGGTGGAGACTTATGCCCGCAGGCTTCAGGTCCAGGAGCGTCTTACCGTTCAGATCAGGGACTGCATCCAGGAGGCATTGAATCCGCTCGGAGTCGCAGTCGTGATAGAGGCCACGCATGCCTGCATGCAGATCAGGGGAGTGCAGAAGTCCAATGCGGTGACGACGACTTCGGCATTTTCCGGAGCATTCCTTTCCTCGGCCAGGACCAGGAACGAGTTTCTGAATCTAATCAAGTAATTTCCATACCATGAAGAGGATCATCATTACATCGGCTGCTGTGGCAATGCTGGCCGCAGTAAATGTCCAGGCTCAGGACAATGCCGGGGGTATTTTTGATAACTATTTGACTGACAATACATTGCGCATTGACTACATCTTTGCGGGAGACGCAACCTCCCAGGAAATCTATCTGGACGAGATGTCAGCTTCCGAGGGCTGGGCAGGCAGGAGGGTCAATCTGGACAAGGTACCGGTCGCTGGAAACGGCTGCATCACTCTGCGCGATTCCGCCAGCAGCAAGGTCCTCTACAGGCAGACTTTCTCGACTCTGTTCCAGGAATGGCAGACTACGGAGGAGGCTACCAGAATCAGAAAATCCTTCGAGAATGTCTATCTGCTTCCAATGCCGAAGAAGGCCGCCACTGTCACCGTGGAACTGTTCAGCCACAGGGGAGTGAAGAATGCGTCGTTCACCCATCCTGTAGATCCGTCCGACATCCTCATAAGGAAAATGACTCCGAATCCGGCTCCGCACAAATATCTGCACAAGAGCGGAAGCCCTGAGGATTGCATAGACATAGCCATTGTTGCGGAAGGCTACACGGCGAAGGAAGCCAGGCTTTTCTACAAGGATGCCCGTGCCGCTGTCGATGCCCTGCTTGAGCACGAACCGTTCGGAAAATACGCCGGCAGGCTCAATTTCGTGGCCGTTGCCCTGCCTTCGGAGGAGAGCGGGGTCACCGTGCCGCTCGAGAACGACTGGAAGAGGACACCTCTCAGCTCCGGATTCAGCACCTTCTATATGGACAGGTATCTTACCACATTGCGCCTCAAGGACCTTGCCGACAGGCTTCAGGGCATCGCTTATGAGCATATCATAATCCTCGCAAACACAGATACTTACGGTGGGGGAGGCATTTACAATTCCTATACCCTCACCACCGCCCATCACTCCGGTTTCAGGCCGGTTGTCGTCCACGAGTTCGGACACAGCTTTGCCGGCCTTGCGGACGAGTACTATTATGACGACATGTACTCTCCGTACTATTTCCCGGACGTGGAGCCTTGGGAGCAGAATATCACCACCATGGCTGATTTCGGTTCCAAGTGGGCTGACATGATGCCGGCCGATGCTCGGAAGGATGCTGATGGACATTATCTCCCGACTCCTCCTGTCGATGATTCTGCAATGTGGAAGTCGATTGCCGAAGGCGCTGATACTGACAGCATTGTCGGTGTTTATGAGGGTGGCGGATACCTTTCCAAAGGGGTGTTCAGGCCGTATCCTGACTGCAGGATGAAGTCCAATGTCGGCCCGATGTTCTGCCCGGTATGCCAGAGGGCGATAGAGAGAATCATTCTTTTCGGCCTTGAGGAATCGGAGTAGGCGAATGATTCCGGGTACGGCCGGAAACTGCCGTGCAAAACAATTTACTGTCAAAATAATGTGAACTTTAGAATGTTTTTTCTTAAGTTTGCAAAATGTACCCGGCCCGGGCTTTTCCGGAGCCGGGAATGCATTTGAAATGCCGGCAGGATTATTCCGCAGTCCTCGGCCTGCATTGACCGGACAATATCTGCGGAAGTATTGAAAAAACTGAATTCGAAAGATGGAAGAAGTGAAGAAAGAGGCAGCTGAGCCAAGAAAACTCAATTTCCTTGAGGAAATCATTGAAGCCGACCTCAAATCCGGGAAAGTGGACAGCATTCTGACGCGATTCCCTCCTGAGCCGAACGGTTACCTTCATCTTGGACATGCGAAGAGCATATGCCTGAATTTCGGTCTTGCGCAGAAATACGGCGGAAAGACCAATCTAAGGTTCGATGACACCAACCCTACCAAGGAGGATACCGAATATGTCGACTCTATCAAGGAGGATATCCAGTGGCTCGGATTCCAGTGGGACAAGGAGAAATATGCTTCCGACTACTTCGACCAGCTTTACGAATGGGCCGAGAAAATGATCCGCGAGGGCCTGGCATACGTCGATGACCAGACTCAGGAGGAAATCAGCGCAGGCCGCGGCACGGTGGACAAGCCGGGAACGGAGAGCCCTTACAGGAACAGGAGCGTGGAGGAGAACCTCCGCATTTTCAGGGAAATGAAGGCCGGCGTGTATCCGGACGGAGCCAAGGTACTCCGCGCAAAGATCGACATGGCCAGCCCGAACATGATGTTCCGCGACCCGATTCTCTACAGAATCAAGCACGCATCCCACCACAGGACAGGGGACAAGTGGTGCATCTACCCTATGTACGACTACACCCACGGTCAGTGCGACTCCATAGAGAACATCACGCATTCCATCTGCACCCTCGAGTTCGATGTGCACAGGCCTCTGTATGACTGGTTCATCAAGACTCTCGGCATCTATCCTTCACATCAGTACGAATTTGCCAGACTGAACCTCACATATACATTGATGAGCAAGCGCAAGCTTCTGGAACTTGTCCAGAAGGGGCTTGTAAGCGGATGGGACGACCCGCGAATGCCTACGCTCTGCGGTGTGCGCAGAAGGGGCTACACTCCTCAGGCGCTCAAGATGTTCTGCGAGAAAATAGGAGTCTCCAAGCGCGACCAGCTGATGGACATCCAGCTTCTCGAGTGGTGCGTCCGCCAGGACCTCAATGCCCGCTCGAACCGCTACATGGTGGTTGAGGACCCGATCAAGGTCACCCTCACCAACTGGGAGCCGGGCAAGGTGGAGTGGTTCGACTGCCCTCTCAACCCTGCAGAGCCTGAGGGAGCCAAGAGAAGCGTTCCGTTCACCGGTGAACTCTACATCAGCAGGGCCGACTTCATGGAGGATGCTCCGAAGAAGTTCTTCCGTCTCAAGCCGGACGGAGAGGTCCGTCTCAAATACACCTACATCATCAAGTGCAATGAGGTAATCAAGGATGCCGATGGCAATGTAGTCGAACTCAGATGCACATACGATCCTACCACCCGTCCGGGCGGAGGAGAATGGAGAAGTGTCAAGGGCACAATCCATTGGGTTTCAATTGCTCACGCCAGGGAGCTTGAGCTCCGTCTCTATGACAGGCTCTTCACCCAGGCAGATATGAGCGATATCCCTGAGGACAAGGATTACAAGGATTTCCTCAATCCTGATTCCCTGGTCATCGGCAAGGGATATGCCGAGCCGGCCATCCTCGATGACAACTCGGGAATTGCCGTGCAGTTCGAAAGGGTAGGTTATTATTACAAGGATCCGGACAGCACTCCGGAACATCCTGTGTTCAACAGGACAACGGTGCTTAAGGATTCGTATAAGCCGGAATAGAAATGATGACGGGATGGCGGTTCTGCCATCCCGTTTTCAGTATTTGCAGTCTGTCACTCATGTCCGCTGGCAGACCGGTGGGTATATCTACATCCGGATCATCTCGAATTCCTCACCGTTCCGGTCCAGAGGCTCGCTGCGGTATTTCACTTTGGCGAAGTTGATATCGGCGAGGTCTATGCAGCGGATTCGGGAGTTGTCCATTGTCCTGTAGTAGAATTTCAGGGAGGTCAGGTCGCTGGCGGTGGTAAACTGGGTCGAGGTCAGCATTCCGTCCCGGGTTGTCCCCTCAGTGTCTGAGGCAGCCATGGAGGCATTCTCGCTCTGCACAATCCCGATTGGTATCACCAATGATTCGAGAATCTTGAAAGATTGGAGGACAGCGGCTTTGCCATTCTGCGGGGTTGGAGCTGTCATCTTGTATACGGCGACACGGACGAATCTGGAAGGAGAGGTCGGGTCACCCGGAAGGCCTAGCATCCCGGAGCCGCCGCTGAGGGCATTGACGCGGAACTTTTCCGGCTTCCAGATATTTTCTCCGGCATTGCCCTGTTTGAGATTGACATAATTCCCGAGATTTGTCAGATGCCATTCGAAGCCCGGAGCGTTGGTCAGGACTCCGAGTTTGTTCTCATAGAAATGAGGCTTGCCGTCCACGATTTCCAGAACCACCTGCCTGCCGCTTCTGTCGGCGAACCTCCAGTGGACGGCTCCGACATTCCTGTCGAGGCCGACAATGTGCAGCTTCGGCAGGGCTTCGATGACTTCACCGACAGTCGAGAACGATGAAAGTGCCCACGCAACTACCTGAAAATCACAGAGAGTGGTGGATTTGAGACACGGGTCGAAATCTTCGTAGGAGCCGTATCCGGGGAAGAAGAAAAGTCCGGCGCTGAGTCCTTTTTCATTAAGGCCCTCCACTACAAGGTCGTCGGACATC
>SFPH01000100.1 GCA_004552115.1 Bacteroidales bacterium | reverse complement strand
GGTACCCAGCCGTCAGCCACAGCCTTGTCGTAGGTCTTGCCTGGACGCTGGCCTACAATGACATTGAGGCCGTTGTCCTTCAGGTTGAGAGACTGGCCCGGACCCTGAACGCCATAGCCGAGCACGGCGATGGTCTCATCCTTGAGCACTTCTCTTGCCTTTTCTACCGGAAACTCTTCGCGGGTCACTACATTCTCTTCGACTCCGCCAAAATTGATTTTTGCCATAATGGTTTGAATTTTAATTATTTAACTATCTGTTTTCATTCATTTCCTCCCTCTTGCGGAGATATTCCATCAGAGGTTCCTGTCTTTCTCTCGAGACCACGGCCCTTCCGGAACGCTGGAACTGCATCAGACCGCATTTGCAGAGCTCGTCGTAGAGCCTGCGGGTCTCATCGGTAGTTCCGACCTTGGAAATCACCGTGAAGTTGCTGTTGATTTCCAGAATCCTGGCATTGTAAACCTGAAGTATCGCTTCAATGTTGCCAGCTGAAATCATGCTGTTCGTGGAGACTTTATACAATGCCATCTCGCGATATACCACCTCATCTTCAGAGTAGCAGAATACCCTGACGGTGTCCACCCTCTTTTCAAGCTGCTTCACAGTCTCCTCGATTTTCTTCGGCGTGGCCACAGTGTCGATCGTGATGGTGTGGATGCCTTCGAAGGCGGTTCTCGGTGTAGATTACTACTGTATAATTCTTGGTTTCCATTTCTATTTCTTTTCGTACCACTCTGTCTCTGAAAGCATTATCTCGTCAATGCCCTTTCCCGGAGGAATCATCGGCATCACGTTTCCGTCCTCAATGACGCGCACATCCAGGATGTAAGGCCTGTCGTCGGCGAACATTCTCCTGACTGCCCCGTCAAGGTCTTCCCTGCTCTCAACCACCTCTGCGTCAATGCCGTAGGCCTTGGCTATCAGCATGTAGTCCGGATTCATCATCCTCGTGGCGGAATACCGGCCCCCGAAGAACAGTTCCTGCCACTGGCGCACGTTTCCGAGCCAGTTGTTGTTCAGTATCACCACTTTGACTCCGGTGCCTTCCTGCATTACCGTACCCAGTTCCTCGATCGTCATCTGGATTCCTCCGTCTCCGACGAAGAGACATACCTGCCTGTCCGGGGCGCCCATCTTCGCGCCGATGGCAGCCGGGAGTCCGAATCCCATTGTCCCGAGGCCGCCTGAGGAAATGAAGCTCCTCGTACGGTTGAATCTGGAGTATCTGGCGGCCATCATCTGGTTCTGGCCCACGTCTGTGACAATCACGGCCCCGCCGCCTGTAACCTCGGACACCTTGTCGATGACTTCGCCCATCCTGATATGGCCTTCACCCGGATGAAGTTCCCGGTCAATGACCTTTTCGCATTCAATCCGCGCACATTCGGAGAAGCTGTCCACCCAGGCATCACGCCTTCTGGCGCCTATCATTGATGTCAATGCCGGAAGCACCTCGGCGGCATTCGCATTGATGCCGACCTCGACAGGGACAATCTTCCCTATCTCCGATGCATCTATGTCAATGTGAATGACTTTGGCCTGCTTCGCATATTTGCTCAAGGCACCGGTCACCCTGTCGTCGAAGCGCATTCCCACAGCAATGAGGACATCGCATTCATTGGTCTTGATATTCGGGGCGACATTGCCGTGCATACCTATCATGCCCTGGTAAAGTCTTGAAGATGAAGGAAGTGCGGCGAGTCCGAGCAATGTGGACGCGGCCGGGATATCACCATCGGTCTCTCGGCCTTGTCAATGAGCTCGGCAGCCCTGGCCACCTCCTCCATCGGAACTGGAAGTTCCGGAACATAACTGCGTATGAATGAACATTTCCTGAATTCGAAATCAGTCAAGCCTACCTGGGCGTCCTTGGTGAAATCCAGGACTACCGGGCCAGGACGGCCCGTAGAGGCGATGTAGAATGCCCTGGAAACTGCCCAGGCCACATCCTCAGCCCTGCGTATCTGATAGTTCCACTTGGTGATCGGGCCTGTAAGGCCGATGATGTCCGCCTCCTGGAAGGCATCGGTTCCGAGTGCCGCGGAAGCCACTTGTCCTGAAATTACCACCACCGGAGTGGAGTCTGTCATGGCATCGGCCACTCCTGTAATCACGTTCGTGGCACCAGGACCGGAGGTGACGATCACCACTCCCGGCTTTCCGGTCACCCTGGCATAGCCCTGAGCCGCGTGAATCGCTCCCTGCTCGTGGCGGACCAGAATGTGGCGGAGCCTGTCGGCATAGTCGTAAAGTCTGTCATAAACCGGCATTATCTGGCCTCCCGGATATCCGAAGATGGTATCGACCCCTTCGGCTGCCAGGGCTTTCAGCAGAGCCTCGGAACCTGTCACCGGCTGTTTATCGGCATTTTCCATTATCTTTTATGCATTATTGGATTATTCTTCAGGAATTATTCTGGTCGCTCCCCTGTCCGCCGAGCTGACCATTGCGGCGTATGCCCTGAGGCTTGCGGAAACCTTGCGCTGCCTGTGCGGAGGAGTGAATGCCTTCGTTCCCCTTGCGAGTTCAGCCGCCCTGCGCTCTTCCAGTTCCGCGTCAGAGAGCCGTACATTGATGCTGCGCTCAGGTATGTCTATTTCAATGATATCCCCATCCCTGACCAGTCCGATTTCTCCACCTGCGGCAGCTTCCGGCGAGATGTGTCCGATACTGAGCCCGGATGTGCCTCCGCTGAACCTTCCGTCGGTAATCAGGGCGCATTCCTTGCCGAGATGCATTGACTTGATATAGGAAGTCGGATAGAGCATTTCCTGCATTCCGGGGCCTCCTTTCGGGCCTTCGTATGTGATGACGACCACATCTCCCGCCTTGACCCTGCCTCCGAGAATGCCGTCGCAGGCAGCTTCCTGGGAGTCGAACACCCTTGCCGGGCCGGAGAACTTCCAGATTGAAGGATCGACGCCGGCAGTCTTGATGACGCAGCCGTTTCTGGCAATGTTGCCGAACAGGACTCCCAGTCCTCCGTCCTTGGTGTATGCGTGACCGAGATTTCTTATGCAGCCGTTTTCCCTGTCGGTGTCGAACGAGTCGTAATCATTTGACTGGGAAGCCATTTCCGTGCTGTATCTGTTGGCCGGGGCGCTTGAATATATGCCTCTGGCCTCGTCGGTGACTTCCGGACTGAGAATGCAGTAGCGTCTGATTTCCTCCGCCAATGTCATTCCGTCCACCCTCACAAGGCTGGTGTCCACGAGCCCGCCGTCTGCGAGCTCCTTCATTATGGAGACTATTCCTCCGGCCCTGTTGACGTCCTGGACATGGTATCTTGCAGTATTCGGGGCCACTTTGCAGAGGCATGGAACCTTTCTGGAAAGGGCGTCGATGTCGGACATCCTGAAATCCACTCCGGCCTCATTGGCCACTGCGAGAAGGTGCAGGACTGTATTTGTGGAGCCTCCCATCGCTATGTCGAGAGTCATCGCATTGAGGAAGGCCTGTCTGGTGGCGATGCTTTTCGGGAGTACGGACTCATCCCCTTCGCGGTAATATTTCCAGGCGTTTTCGACAATCAGGCGAGCCGCCTTGCGGAAGAGGTCCCCGCGTCTCTTGTGGGTGGCCACTATGGTGCCGTTTCCCGGCAGGGAGAGGCCGATAGCCTCTGTAAGACAGTTCATCGAGTTGGCCGTGAACATTCCCGAGCAGCATCCGCAGCCGGGGCAGGCCGAGTTCTCGATATCTTCCACATCCGCATCGCTGACGGAAGGGTCGGCGGATTTCACCATCGCATCGATGAGGTCCAGCCTTGCTTCCCCGTGCACTCCGGCCTCCATCGGGCCTCCGGAAACGAAGACTGCCGGAATATTGAGCCTCATTGCGGCCATCAGCATGCCGGGTGTGATCTTGTCGCAGTTGCTGATGCATATCATCGCATCGGCCTTGTGCGCATTGACCATGTATTCCACGCTGTCTGCGATGATGTCGCGGGAAGGGAGGGAGTAAAGCATCCCGTCGTGTCCCATCGCAATGCCGTCGTCCACTGCAATTGTATTGAATTCAGCCGCATAGCAGCCGAGCGCCTCGATTTCCGACTTCACGATCTGGCCGACCTCGTGAAGATGCGTGTGACCGGGCACAAACTGCGTGAAAGAATTGACAATGGCAATGACGGGCTTCCCCATCTGGCTGCGTTTCATCCCGGCAGCGACCCAGAGAGCCCTTGCTCCTGCCATCCGCCTGCCCTGCATCGTGACTGAACTTCTCAATTCGTGTTTCATTTCCTTAAAATTAAAACGCTCTCCCCGCAGACCGGGAAGAGCGTCATCGTCATATTTCCATAACGTACGGCATCACCTTCCCGGTCCAAATCTTTTAATGACAAGGACTAGGCTAATGACCACGACGATAATGGAATTGTACATATTAAAAACTTCAGTTAATTTCCGTTCAACTGCACTTACAATCTGTAAGCGAGTACAAATCTAAACAAGATATTTCCAAAAAGCAAATATTTTTTCACAAAATATGCATCAGGAATATCCCAGAAGGGATATCAGGTATAAAGACAATTAAGATTATCAAGCCGATTTCGGAACATCATTAGAATACAAAACGATTTTAACTTACAATCTGTAAGAATATCGGTGAAAAACCTCAATGTCCATTTTTTCAGCCCGCTTCAGCCAGGCAGGGAAAACCGGGCGGAACAAAGCCTAGAACTTGGAATCCAGCCATCTCAGCCTGGTCATATAGAACTCCTCGAGCCACTCCAGCTCCCCGGCATAGGACCCGGTAACCTTGACATTTGGCCATACCCACTCGTTCAGTATATCCCACTTCGCGAAATTGCGGGAGACGGCGTCGCCCATCTCGGCCGAATACTTCGCAATGTATTCAGGCATCCGCTTCAGCTCGGGATAGACCTCAGCCCATCTGATCTTGACCTTCTTCACGAATTCAGGGTCCTGGAAAAGCCGGTTGTACCAGCCGTCGGCCTTGACGCAGTTGCTGTTGTAATCGCAGACATACCAGCCGTAAGGCCCGTTCGGGTCACCATTGCATTCGCTCATGTCACCCGGAAAGTAGTTCGCATTGCCGTAGGAGAGGTCGAAATCCCAGACGTGGCAGAACTTGATCTTCCCGGTGGACTTCAGAACTGTCACGAATGCGCTCTTGCGGACATTTCCGTCAATGTCCTTGGCCAGCTCCCGGATGATGTAGTTGTCGATGAAGGAGTCCACATCTATGTATGCGGCATATCCCTTGACCGGATCCTTGAAATCGGAGCTGTAGAGGGCAGTCTCGAAATCATTGAAAAGAGAAACGACAGACTGGTACTGCTCATCCGTAGGCGCATTCGGCTCCTTGAACTGGACAGGGACGGAACATCTGCCCGTGTAGAAATAAAGCGGCTCATCGAAAGAGGACTCGATTTCGAGATACATATCCCCTGCCGCAACGTCGATATCCACCTTGTTCCGGCCCACATCCTTCTTCTGGAAAAGATTGTAAACTCCCTGATAATCATCATTTATCCAGACCTCCACTATGCGGAACTCGGGAGTCCACTGCATTTCCATGATAGAGGACGTGGTCATTCCCACCACATTGCGCAGCAGGCTCTTGTCCGAATAGTTGGCCAGGAAGACCCAGCTTTTGTTCGACGGCATTCCCAGGACCTCATTCTTTGCCGGGAACTTTATCTTGAAAGGCTTCTTCGGCATATCCCATGTCGAATTGCCCCTTCCCTGGATGCTGACAGCACCCTCCAGAGTCCGGGCCTCGGAAAAATGCCCGTCAGGGTCTTCAATCACTATCGTCCCGTCTATCGCATAGCTCTTGTGGATGCGGTCCGCATTGTGGTAAACCTTCACGCGCGGCATGGTGAAGCGCTCTGCCCGGATCGGTTTCTGAAACAGGAAGACAACGGTCTCCCCGTTGCTTGTGGCTATGTTGAACGTGTCCCCGTAGAGATAGGTGAATATCGGATAGCTGTCCGAAAAAGGCTTGCCTTTGGTGGAAGGAATGCCTGTAGGGCTGCCCTGAGCCACCCATCGGCCCCTGTCGTCGAGATGGATGTCAGGCTTACCGGTCAGGCTGCAGTCATATATGACCACATCTCCTGCACTGACCCGGTAATCCATGTCAGTGAACGAAATCACCCAGTCCCCGCCATCCTTCGCGGCCTTCACGAAGACCTTGTCCTGACTGTGCAGTGACAACATGTCCCTGTACCATTGCGGCACCGGAGGGAGGCTCGGCTGTTCTTCCTTCCTGCACCCGGAGAGGAGAATGGAGATGGCGATGAATGCTAAAAGTTTTTTCATAGCTGCAAGGTATAATGCCAATATATCAGGAAACGGATTCGATGGCCTTGCGGAGCCGTTCGAGAGCCAATGTCAGAGTGGCGCGCGGACAGCCGACATTAAGGCGCATGAAACCGCTGCCTTCCCTGCCGAACATGGCTCCGTCATTGAGGGCCAGTCCGGCCTTGTTAACAAAGAGGTCCACAAGGCTGTCATGGGACAGGCCGAGTCCGCGGCAATCCAGCCAGACCAGGAATGAGGCCTGAGGGCGTAAAGGCCTGATGGCCGGGATGTTGGCTGCGCAATAGGAAATGACGCTCTCGATA
>SFPH01000099.1 GCA_004552115.1 Bacteroidales bacterium | reverse complement strand
AGTCGCCTGTGGCAATGATGCTGTCTCTCCAGGCGTTTTCCCTCCTGATGACCTTCTTCTCCCTGATTTTCCAATTTCTTGAAAGTCTGTATTCCAGGCTGGCTATCGCGCCCAACTGCGTATTCCCTGCCATGTATTGGCTCAAAATGTTCTTCGCCGACCCGTCGTCGTTCCGGTTTGTGTCAATGACTTTGTCCCAGTCGATGTGTCCGTCGCCAGTAACGTATGAAGCGATAGGTTTTCCCTTGGTTTCTGACCATCTACCGCCGCCGTTTCCGATTGCAAGATAGATGGAGTTTTTCATGGAGACACGTTCCCCGTCCCAGATATGCTGGATGGTGAAATATGGCTTAAAGTAATTATTCAAGCTGATATTGAAGGGTTTACCATCACGATAGCCCCAGTTTTTGCTGTAATTTCTGCCATATTTTTCTACTTCTTCAGCACTTAGTCTGGAGGAGCGTTGTTCGTGGCGTTCCGGAGAGCCTAATGCGGTGAATATGAGATGGTGTTCAGTTCCGAAGTTTTTGGCGATGTTCAGCATATAGGCGTATGAGTTCACCGAAGTCGACTGGACATAGCCCTTTCCGCCGACATACGATGCCATGAGGTTCATGGACCAGCCATGCGGAAGGGCGCCGCTGTTGAATTTAATGTATTCTTTAAAAGGGCCTGCGCCAATGCTGCCGGATCCTGATGATTTTAGATAGATCGTGGCGTATGAGCCGATTTCGAATGAGAAGTCGTCGGATGGTGATTCCGTGATGATGTTTACAGAGCCGCCTACTGAACCGTCTGAGAGCATTGACGCGCCCACTCCTTTCTGGACCTGGACAGCCCAGGTGGCATCAGCGAGGCCCATCCAGTTGTTCCAATACATTCCGCCGCTTACCAGGCCGCTGATCGGGATGCCGTTCAGAAGGACAGCGATGTTTTCCTGACCGAAACCGCGGATATTCAGTTTGGCATCGCCATAGCTTCCGGCTTCAGATGTGGCGTATAGGCTTGGAAGGCCTTTCAGAAGTTCCGGATAGGTGCGCGAGGCTCCCCTGTCGCGAAGTTGTTTCTCATCGATGGTCACAAGGCGCAAAGCGGTACGGTTCTGATTGGCGAAATAGGCGTTGATGACCGCCTCGCGGAGGTTCAGGGTCGTTTCCGGGGTGTCATTTTTCTCCGACTCTGTCTTGACGGCTGCTTTATCGCCGTTTTTTACGTTGCCATGGACATCTGTGGCGCACACAGCTGGTGTGGCCATAAGAATTGTGATGCCCATGAGGATGAAGTTTTTCTTCATAAAATAAAAAAACCTTAAACTGTTACTCATGGCATACAATTCAAGGCTTCAAACGCTGTCTCACGCATTTGCACGCGCGAAGTCAGTCGTCATCTTCTTCCATCCAGACTTACCCTTTCGAGAACTATTCCTGAGGAACTCCAAGTAGCATCATAAAACCGAATCACCAGATTCATTTATGTCACAATAGTTGTTCTTCTATGAAAGGGAACACTGTCGGTGCCGTAGTTCCAACGGCTCCTGCCTTTCGGCTCGCGGACTCTTACCGCCGATCGGGATTCTCACCCTGCCCTGAAGTAATGCGCCGCAAAGGTAGCACTATTTTTCGATTTGAGGTGCGTTTTCCTATAAAAAGAATCGGATGATTCGAATACTATCCGGGCTGGAATACACCTTTGAGGCTCTGGTCTAGGCTGTCCATTGTGCAGACGGCTTCATATATGGTCGAATCGCTTTCCGCAGTGTCTGCATTTGTAGTCCTTGCTTTTTCGACCTGCTATAATGACACTCACTACAAATAATAAAATCATCACCAACGACAGCCAGTCCATTACGACAGCATAGGCGCGTCCCAGATCCTCAAAAATGTAGGGCGCAACGTCGGCGAAAGGTTCCGATTCAAGGCCATCCATAGTGATAATATAACACTCGGGAACCACATCGTTATATGTGACCCCACCAGTATGCCATCGAACAGATAAATAGGTGATGCGGCTTTATTCTTCAAAAAGCAGCAATCTTATTGATAAAAAATTGCAAATGCGAAATATTATCATTAACTTTACGGCATCAAAATACGAGAAGAATGGAAAGTACGGAGATTATAAAGAACGCAGGTCTAAAAATCACTCCGCAACGTAAAGTGGTTTATGAGGTTATGATGGAATTGCGTCATGCTGCCATTGATGAAATAATCAAGTGTGTGCAATCCAAAGATAATGAGATAACCATCTCAACCATCTATCGCATTCTTGATTCGTTTTGCAAGGCTAATCTGTTATCATTTGTGTTCCATCCCGAAGTGGGGAAAAGCTATTATGACATTACCGTGACAGAGCATCACCACATATTCGAGGGAGAGAGCATCTTGGATTATATGGATGAAGGGCTTACGGAATTGATACGACAGTATTTGAAAGAAAAGAATTTTGCATCGGTTGACATTAGCCGAATACAGGTGCAGATAACGATAAATAACCCAAAGTTAAACTCTAAAAAGTAAAAAGTATGAGAAGTATCACGACTTTCGATTTGCAGTATGCACATCGGTTCTATGGCTTCCAAGGCGAAGCCCAGTATCTTCACGGTCACACTGGCACACTGACCATTGAGGTGGAAGATACGGTTGAAGAAGGTGTAAACATGGTGTACCCTTGTAATGAAATCCAAAAGGTGGCATGGAGCCTGTTGAAGAATTTTGACCATGCCTTGGTGCTCCGCGAAGATGACCCTTTGCTTCCTGCCATTCTTGATGTGTATGAAAAGCAAGGCATCAAAAACGGCCATCCGCAAAACAAAATGAAAGGAGAGGCCTTCAAGACCGAATTGGCAACGGCTTACCCCGATGCCCGTCTGGTTGTTACCAAAGAAACCATGACAGTGGAAGGTATGATTAAGATTGTATATGACTTGTTGAAAGACAAACTGAACATCGCTAAAATCACTTTCACAAGCGGTGTGAATGCCGGGTCTGCCGAGTTTACCACAAAGAATAACATCGACCGCTGTCCTCTTTGCGGTGTCGCCCTCAATGCGGATGGAGTATGCCCAAAATGTGGTTATCGGAAAAAATAATCCACGTAAAGTTGCATATAAAATAAAGTGATGATGAAAATATGGGGCTGTGTCGTAATGAAGTGACCCCAAAAAGTTGGACAGGTTTTTAACTATCCGATTTGAGAAAGAGTTCGGTATTTCACCGGGCTCTTTCCTTTTAATCGGGATTTGATTCTTTTATATAGAAATCGATATATTCGTCCAAAGCCATCATGAATGCTTCGGAGGGCTCAAAATTCTCAGCATACTCTTTTATGGGTATAGTTTCATCGAAGAGGTTTGTTAGCAACTTGTCTGTAACATCTTGTTTCTCTTTGGAAACTTCAATCAGCATACACAAAGGATAGTATGTTTGTGAATCGAGAAGATGGATTATTGGGTTATTGTTCTCATACACGATTAAGCAGCCATGAACTTTAACCATTCAACTACTCTTACCCTTCGATAACCTCTCAACTATGAACTACTCTACCCAATCAACCATAAAAAATCATGTTTTGGTGCAATATTGCCCCTACAATAATCGTGTTTTGATGCAAAAGGTGGTTGAAATATTTGGATAAACCAATATAAATCAGCATTTTTGTACCTACAAATATATTCACTGCCCTGAGACAGCAAATACTGGACACGCTTTGGAAGTGGGAAAAACACGGAAAACGGACAGTCAGCACTCTTGATGGAGGGCATCAGGCGGCTGGGTATAGTCAAAATCACTAACCCTAAAAAACAAACCAGCACATGAGAATCATCATCATTGGCGGCGTAGCTGGAGGCGCTACGGCAGCAGCACGCATAAGAAGACTGACAGAAGAGGCAGAGATTCTTCTGATAGAGAAAGGAAAGTACATATCCTACGCCAACTGCGGACTTCCGTACTACATAGGCGGCATCATAGAGGATCGTGGGAAACTCTTCGTCCAGACCCCGGAGGCATTTGGCAGGAGGTTCCACATAGACGTGAGGACAGAGTGCGAGGTGACAAAGATAGACACGATGAAGAAGATGGTGACGGTAAGCACAGCTGACGGACGGGATTATACAGAAACCTACGACAAACTGCTGCTCTCGCCCGGAGCCTCCCCCATCGTTCCCCCTCTGCCCGGCATCGACAGCGAGGGCATCTTTACGCTCCGCAACGTCAGCGACACGGACAGTATAAAGGCATTCCTGGACGGAGGAAAGGTGCGCAGGGCCGTCATCGTGGGAGGCGGCTTCATAGGTCTGGAGATGGCAGAGAACCTGAAACATGCAGGACTGGACGTAGCTGTCGTGGAGATGGCCAACCAGGTCATGGGGCCCATCGACTACTCCATGGCCGCACTCGTCCATGAGCACCTCCAGGAGAAGGGCGTGAAGCTCTATCTGGAACAGGCCGTGGAGAGTTTCTCGCGGGAAAACGGCATACTGACAGTGCATTTCAAGTCGGGCATCACCCTGGAGACAGACATGGTACTGCTGAGCATAGGCGTAAGGGCAGAGACGAGGCTGGCACAGGAAGCCGGACTCCGGCTGGGCGAGATGAGGGGGATATGGGTCAACGAATACCTGCAGACCTCCGAGGAGGACGTATATGCTGTGGGTGATGCCATCGAGTTCCCCCATCCTATCACCGGCAAGCCCTGGCTCAACTTCCTGGCCGGTCCGGCCAACCGCCAGGCACGCATCGTGGCCGATAATATCGTCATGGGAAACAGCGTAAGGTATGAAGGCGCCATAGGGACCGCCATTGCCAAGGTCTTTGACCTCACCGTGGCCTCCACCGGACTGCCTGCCAAGCGGCTCAGGCAGATGGGCAT
>SFPH01000098.1 GCA_004552115.1 Bacteroidales bacterium | reverse complement strand
GGAGACCCGTGTCCAGAGGAGCTTCATCCAGGGTTCGGAGGTGCTCAAGCCGGCTCCTAAACTGACAAGGGCTCTCTGTCACATTGACTGGAACGACACAGCATCGGCCATCTACAATCTGATCAGAGGCCTTAGCCCATATCCGACGGCATTCACCGAGCTTGTCCGCATCGACGGGACGGGTGCGGCACAGCAGCTGAAGATATTTTTCGGCGAGCCTGTGACCGGAGATGAGTTCGAATCATTGAAACAGAGAAGCATAGGCGGCACTGCGGACCGTCCGGGAAGCATATTGTCCGACGGCAAGACCTTCTTCGCCATAACTGCCGTGGATGGTGCAGTCTCGGTGAAGGCATTCCTGGCAGGTTTCAGGAACCCTGAGCTGTTCACGACCACTGCCGGAACCTCCAGGGCGGAAATACAGAAGACCAGAGGATAGACTGACTTTCAGAACAGTTTGTTCTTCGGCAAGGTAGGGATGAACTGCTTGAGATAGAAAGGTTCGGAATATGCGGTGTCCAGGAAGTCGGATGCCGCATATTTCATTTCCGCAGGGTGGAGCATCGAGGCGGCCTCGGGGCAGGCATCGATGAATGTCGCATTGGCGGACTTTATGACTTCGGAGCATTTGCGGGCCCCGTCACCTATGAAGAGAACCGGGCCCCCGGCGAGAATGTCGGCGAAACTCTCCTCCGTCACGATCTCCGGAGCGGTATCCCTGACCTGCCTGCCGGTGATGTCGAATACGGCGCTGTACACCTCCATTCTCCTCGCGTCTATCATCGGCACGATGTGGCGGCAGCCCTCAGGAAGCAGATTCCTGTCGATGGCCTGCCAGACAAGCGTGTCCAGCGAGCCGACCCCGATCATGGGGATCCCCGCCCCGAAACAAAGTCCCTTGGCCGTGGACACACCGACCCTCAGGCCGGTGTACGAGCCGGGGCCCATGCTTACGCAGACGGCGTCGCAGTCCTTGACGCCGAGACCCTGCCCGTCCAGCATTTCCTTGACGAAAGGCGCTGTCAGCGAGGCATGCCTGCGCCCGTCATCTGAGCGGGTCGCGATAATCTCACCGTCTCTGGAAAGGGCGGTGGAGCAGAGGGCTGTGGAAGTCTCTATGTATATGATTGTAGCCATGTTACGAAATCAGATTCTTAAGATAGGGGAGGACGGCGAGCGAGGCGTCCCTGAGGTGAATGAATACGGGCGAGCGGGACAGAGTCTCCTCGTCGACAAAGTGGAATGTATTGTTGATGCTGGTGAAAAGGACGGCGATAATGCCGAGGACAATGGCAGCCTTGAGCAGTCCGAAAACGGCCCCGAGCAGCCTGTCCAGCCAGCCGAGTGTGACGAAGTTTATGCTGGCCTTGACGAGCTTGCCTATGAGCTTGAACAGCAGTACGACCAGCACAACCATCATTATGAATACCAATACTTTAAGGAAGCCGGCAGGGGCCCCGAGATATGGCTGGAGGAAGGCGCAGGCCAGGTCCGTGAACTTCAATGCCGCCCAGGTCCCGGCAACTATGGCGACGATGGCTATTGCCTGCTCCGTGAAGCCCTTGAAAAGGCCATGCAGCAGGGAGGCGGCCAGCATGAGGGCCAATATGATATCCAGAATGCTCACGTTTTGCTAAAAATCCAATATTTCACTATCTTTGCAGACTACTATACCCGGAACTGTGTTCCGAAACGCAAAATTAGACAAAAAATATGACATTCAAAGAGTACAAGGGTCTTGATCTGGTCGGCACCGGCAATGAGGTGCTTGAAAGATGGAAGAAGAACCGCGCTTTCGAGAAATCCCTCGAGGTGAGGGAAGGTGCGCCGGAATTCATTTTCTTCGAGGGTCCGCCATCCGCCAACGGCATGCCTGGAATCCATCATGTAATGGCCCGCTCTATCAAGGACGCCATCTGCAGATACAAGACTCAGACCGGCTTCAAGGTGAACCGCCGCGCAGGCTGGGACACCCACGGACTGCCTGTCGAGCTGGGCGTGGAGAAGAAGCTCGGCATCACGAAGGAAGACATCGGACACAAGATCAGTGTGGAGGAATACAACAGGGCCTGCCGCACTGAGGTGATGAAATATACAAAGGAGTGGGTGTCGCTCACTGAGCGCATCGGCTACTGGGTGGACATGAACGACCCTTACATCACCTATGACAACAGATACATCGAGACCCTCTGGTATCTTCTGAAGAAGATTTACGACAAGGGCCTCCTCTACAAGGGATTCACAATCCAGCCATACTCCCCTGCAGCAGGAACCGGACTCAGCTCCCACGAGCTCAACCAGCCGGGATGCTACAGGGACGTGAAGGATACCACAGCCGCAGCCCAGTTCGAGGTGATCAAGGACGAGAAGTCCCAGAAGCTCTTCGGCTGCGAAACTCTGCCGGTATTCTTCATCGCCTGGACCACGACTCCATGGACATTGCCTTCAAACACAGCGCTTTGCGTCGGCCCCAACATTGACTATGTAAGGGTTGCCTCCGCAAATCCATACAGCGGGGAGGAAGCCATCTACATCGTGGCCAAGGCACTTCTTCCGGTATGGTTCAACGGCAAGACCCCGTTCAGGGTACTCGAGGGCGAATTCAAGGGCAGCGAGCTCGCAGGCATCTCATACCACCAGCTCATCCCATGGTTCAAGCCTGAGACAGACGGCGCTTTCAAGGTCATCCTCGGAGACTATGTGACCACCGAGGACGGTACCGGAATCGTGCACATCGCCCCTACATTCGGTGCGGACGACGCCCGCGTGGCCAAGGCTGCGGGAGTGCCGGGCATCTGGGTGAAGGACGCTGACGGCAACCTCTCGGCCCAGGTGGACAAGCAGGGCCGTTTCTTCACTCTCGGGGAAATGGATGCCGAATACAGGAAGAACAATGTCAATGAGGAGCTTTACGGCGAATACGCCGGACGTTTCGTCAAGAACGCATACGACCCGAATCTCAAGCCGGACGACCCTACCCTCGACATCGACCTCTGCGTAATGCTCAAGCAGCAGGGCAAGGCCTTCCGCATCGAGAAGCACGTCCACAACTATCCGCATTGCTGGAGAACGGACAAGCCGGTGCTCTACTACCCTCTCGACAGCTGGTTCATCAAGGCCTCCGCAGTGCGTGAGGAAATGATGAAGCTCAATGAGACCATCACCTGGAAGCCTGAGGCCACCGGAACAGGCCGTTTCGGAAAATGGCTGGAGAACATCCAGGACTGGAACCTCTCGAGAAGCCGCTTCTGGGGCACACCGCTCCCTATCTGGCGTACGGAGGACGGCAAGGAAGAGAAATGCATAGGCTCCGTAAAGGAACTCAATGCCGAAATCGAGAAGGCCGTGGCTGCCGGGATAATGGCAAGCAATCCATTGAAGGACAAGGGATTCAATCCTGAGGACATGAGCAGGGAGAACTACGACCTCATCGATCTCCACAGGCCTTACGTGGACAATATTTTCCTGGTTTCCGACTCCGGCCGCAAGATGGTCCGCGAGAGCGATCTCATTGACGTGTGGTTCGACTCCGGTGCCATGCCATATGCCCAGGAGGGTCTCCGCAACCTCGGCTCGGACAAGTTCGGCTGCACGGCCGACTTCATTGCCGAAGGCGTTGACCAGACCAGGGGCTGGTTCTACACTCTGCATGCGATTCACACGATGATCAGCGGCACCCCTGCATTCAGGCGCGTCATCTCCAACGGTCTCGTTCTCGACAAGAACGGGGACAAGATGAGCAAGCGTCTCGGCAATGCCGTGGATCCGTTCTCCCAGATAGACAAATACGGCGCAGATGCGGTGAGATGGTATATGCTCACCAACTCCCAGCCTTGGGACAATCTCCGCTACGATGAGGCGGGAGTGGACGAGGTCAGGAGGAAATTCTTCGGAACCCTTTACAATACATATTCATTCTTCGCCCTCTACGCCAACCTTGACAACTTCGACCCGAAGGCTCCGGCAGTTCCGTACAGCGATCGCCCGGAAATCGACAGGTGGATCATCTCGCTCATGAACACCCTCATCAAGGACGTCAGGGCAGCCTACGAGGACTATGATGTGACCCTTGCCGGCAGGCTGATCCAGGATTTCGTCTGCGACCACGTCAGCAACTGGTACGTCCGTCTGAACAGGAAGCGTTTCTGGGGCAGCGGCTCCGACAGGGACAAGCTCGCCGCCTACCAGACATTGTACGAGGTGCTCAGGAACATTGCCGTACTCTCCGCCCCTATCGCGCCGTTCTTCATGGACAGGCTCTATCTCGACCTTGTTCCGGACGGGGAGGAATCCGTTCATTACGCAATGATGCCGGAACCGGACTGCAGCCTTATCGACAAGGACCTCGAGGAAAGGATGGAACTCGCCCAGAGGGCATCCTCAATGGTGCTCGCCCTCAGGCGCAAGGTCAACATCAAGGTGCGCCAGCCGCTCTCGAAGCTCGTCATCCCTGTCATATCCGACAAGGTGAGAGGGCAGCTTGAGAAAGTGAAGGACATCATCCTCGGCGAAGTCAATGTGAAGGAAGCCGAGTTCATCTCAGATACCACAGGCATCATCACGAAGAAGATCAAGCCGAACTTCAAGACTCTCGGCAAGGTTTACGGCAAGAGAATGAAGGAGATCGCCTCCGCATTCGCCGCAATGGACCAGCATGTCATCAATGCCATCCAGAATGCCGAGACTGCAGGTGCGGCATACAGCCTGAACCTGCCTGAGGGAGAAGTCATCCTCAATCCGGGAGACTATATGATTTCCTCCGAGGACATGCCGGGATGGCTCGTGGCATCGGAAGGCGCTCTCACCATCGCCCTCGACATTGAGGTAAGCGAACAGCTCAGGAATGAAGGCGTCGCCCGCGAACTCGTGAACCGCATCCAGAACCTCAGGAAGGACAGCGGATTCGAGGTGACAGACAAGGTGGACGTAAGGATTTACGCCGACGGCGAAGCATTGGAAGAAATAACCGCTGCGCTCGCATCATACAAGGACTATGTCGCAACCCAGACCCTCTCTCTCTCCATTGAGACCAGGCCTGCTGCCGAAGCCGGCGAAAAGGCTGCGGAAGTGGAGTGGAATGAAGGCAAGATTCTTGAACAAACTGAATGGCAGCGAGGTTTCTGAGAAGACCCGCTACAGCGATGAGGAACTCGCCGAGTTCAAGTCCATCATCCTTGATATGCTTGAAAAGGCCAAGCAGGAATACAATACACTGAGGAAGGTAGTGATGAACAACGGCAACAACGACATCGAGGACACTACCCCTTCCTTCAAGACAGTCGAGGACGACGGGGCTATGCAGCTCTCCCGGGAGGAGGCCAGCCAGCTCGCACAGCGCCAGTACAAGTTCATCCAGAACCTTGAGGCAGCCCTCGTCAGAATCGAGAACAAGACCTATGGCGTATGCCGCGTGACCGGAAAGCTCATCCCTAAGGAGAGGCTCCGTCTCGTGCCGCACGCCACCCTGACCGTGGAGGCCAAGGAGAAGATGTCCAGAAAATAAGGTTATGAAAATATCCAAGGGCAGGTGGCTGCTCATTCTCGGAATCGTATTGGTAGTCATTGACCAGGTAATCAAAATCCTGGTCAAGACCAATATGTCCATAGGAGAGCATTTCAGCGTCATCGGGAACTGGTTCCAGATACTGTTCATAGAGAACGAGGGAATGGCATTCGGAATGAAGTTCGGGGGAATGTTCGGAAAGTTCCTCCTCACCACCTTCCGGATCTGCCTATTCGGCTTCCTCTGCTGGTGGATTACCGGTCTTGTCCGCAGAGGATACTGCACCGGGAAAGACAGCAACGGGGAGAAGCAGTATATAAAAGTGCCGACAGGAGTCCTCGTCGGCCTGACCATAATCACGGCCGGGGCCCTGGGCAACATCATCGACTGTCTGGCGTACGGACAGCTTTTCTCCGAGTCCACAAGGACGGCCGTGGCCGAATTCGGCGGCAGCTATGCCCCGGTGATGTTCGGCAAGGTCGTGGACATGTTCTACTTCCCTCTTATCGACACTGTATGGCCGGACTGGATGCCGGTAATCGGTGGCAGGCCATTCAGGTTCTTCGAACCCGTATTCAACTTTGCAGACAGCTGCGTCACAGTGGGTGCCGCATACCTGATTCTCTTCCAGTACCGGTTCTTCACGACCGAGGCCGAGGGGAAGGTTACAGATTCTAACAATAAAAAGCAGGCAAGATAATACGTTCAACTGCTTGATTCTGCGATTTTTCGCAATTTTTTCAAAATTTACATTCTGCCGATTTTTTTTACAAATTGGTTTCAATTTGTCAGAAATCGGCAGAATTTTTTAACCCAAAACCGTCCAATTGGCCCGGACAAAGTTATATTATATTACCTGCAAGGCAGTTACGGCCATTTGTTTTTCACATTTTAATTTCCAACATTTGCGGGTGAGAAATTAATTTTTGTGTTAAACTAGTTATGCTTATGAAAAAAATTGTACTATTTCTGCTCGCAGTATACAGTTTCTGATTCCGACGGCAATCCTCTCCCGGGAGTAGCTGTTCTCGTAGAAGGAACCGGAATCGGAACTACTACTAACGCTGACGGTCAGTACTCAATGGTAGTACGTTCAGACCAGAGCCATCTCGTTTATTCCTGTATCGGTATGCAGACGATGAAAGTTCCGGTAATGGGACGCACCGTCATTGACGTCAAGATGTCCGAAGATGCAATCGGCCTCAGCCAGTCAGTCATCACAGCCACCGGTCTTACAAGGTCGGAGAAGGCTCTCGGTTACGCATCTACCACTGTACGCTCAGACGACATCACCAGAGGCCACGCAGCTGACGCTCTCACCGGTCTTGCAGGCAAGGTCGCAGGTATGCAGGTTTCTTCTTCCGGCGGTACAGGTACATCCCAGAAAGTCATCGTCAGAGGTTATTCTTCCATCACCGGAAGCAACCAGCCACTGTACGTTATAGACGGTGTTCCTGTGTCCAACACCACTATGGGTACACAGGATTTGAACAATGCCGTTGACTTCGGTAATATGGCAGCCGACATAAACCCGGAGGACATCGAGTCCATCACCGTCCTCAAGGGAGCATCCGCAACCGCCCTTTACGGTTCTCGCGCAGGTAACGGCGCCATCATCATCACCACCAAGAAGGGTATCCAGAACGAAGACATTACCGTAACCTACGACGGCGCATTCACCGCAAGCTCGGTTTTGAGAATTCCTCAGCTCCAGAATCTTTTCGGACAGGGCTGGTATTACAGCTACAAGGGCAATCTATTCGAGAACTGGTCCCCTACCGAGAACGGTTCCTGGGGTAACCTTCTTGACGGAAGGGATCACTACTGGCGTCCGGGTGCCAACTGGTACAATGGCGCAGAGGAGAGCATCAAGCCTTACTCTTATGCAAAGAACTCTCTCAAGAACTTCTACGACACCGGATTCGAGACCACCAATACAGTAACTGTGAAGGGAGGTTCCGCTTCCACCGGATTCGTGGTTTCATATGGTAACGTTTACTCCAACGGTATTCTCCCTGGCAACAACGACTACTACAAGAGAAACAATATCTCCGTAAGGGGTAACACGAAGATCAAGCAGGGTGCAGCCTGGCTCAACTACGGTCTCAACTTCGTCCGCAAGGACAGCCGCAATGCGATGGGCGGTCAGGGCGGAGACGGTTCCACCATCTACAACGACATTCTCCAGTACCCTGTGGACGTGGACTATGCAGACCTCCGGGACTACCACAACATTTACAACAACGCTGACAACTACTACACTCCTTACGCACAGAACCCTTGGTGGGTCCTCGACCACAACTACTCAACCTTCAGCGACAACAGGGTTTACGGTAATCTCGAGGCCGGAATCCAGATCATCAAGGGTCTGAAGGCCATCGGCCGCTTCGGAGGTGACTTCTCCAGCTCAGTCCAGAAGACATACAATGACATCTGGAAATTCAATCCTGGCTCCTATGCCAGTGATGAAGGCGCAGCCGAGGAGCTGGGTTCATACTCGGAATACAGTTACAGAAGCAGCCAGATCGATGCCAATGTTCTCCTCAACGCCGACTACAGAATCAAGGAGAAATGGACCATCAATGCAGTGGCGGGCTGGAACATCAACCAGAGGGCTGCTGAGGCAATGTCAGGTTACCTTACCGGTCTTGCAAAGGAAAACTGGCCAAGCTTCAGCAACACCAGCGGAATGACTCCGACCGCAAGCTCAAGCATCAGCAAGAGACGTCTCGTGGGTGTTTACGGACAGGCAGACTTCGGATTCAAGGATGCCGTATACATTACCCTCTCCGCACGTAATGACTGGTCATCCACCCTCCCGATTGATGCAAACTCATTCTTCTACTGGGGAGCCAATGCTTCAGTCATTCTGACCGAACTCTTCCCTGCCCTGCAGAATAATGTTCTCAGTTTCCTCAAGATCAGGGGAGGTTACGGTGAGACCGGTAATGACGCATCACCTTATATGACCTCAAGCTACTACTATCTCGCAAGCGCAGGTGGCGGATTCGGCTCATTGACAATGCCTTTGAACGGCTATTCAGGTCTTGCGCAGTCATCCAGGATGCCTTCTACCGACCTCAAGCCTGAAATCTCGACTGAAGGCGAGTTCGGTATCGACCTCCGACTCTTCCAGAACAGATTGAGTTTCGACTTCGCTTACTACAACAAGAACACGAAGAACCAGATCATCTCCGCAAACCTCTCTCCTGAGTCAGGTTACACCTCTCGAGTGAGAAATGTCGGCAAGATTCAGAACAAGGGATTCGAGCTCGCGGTCGGAGCGGTTCCGGTACGCACGAAGGATTGGGAGTGGCAGATTGGCTACACCTTCTCAAAGAACAACAACAAAGTGATTGAACTTTGGGACGACGTTGAGGAGACCACCATCTACGGTCTCACCGCAGGCGTTCAGCTGAAGGCCATCAAGGGCCAGCCACTCGGTACCTGGACATACTACAAGAACGAGACAGTTACCGACGAGAATAGCCCGTACTACGGAAAGACCATCGTGAATTCCACAACAGGATTCCCTGTAGTATCCTCTACAGAGGAGGAAATCATCGGCTATGCCGACCCTAAGTTCACAATGGGATTCAATACCACCCTCCGGTGGAAAGACCTCTCTCT
>SFPH01000097.1 GCA_004552115.1 Bacteroidales bacterium | reverse complement strand
GGCCGCAATCCTCTCATCAACATAGGAGCCGGTCTCTGGGACACCTACAATATGGCTACCGGAATCCTCGGTGACGTGCTCTCCTACATCCGTCTCTATGCCCTCGGCCTTGCAGGCGGAATGCTCGGAGGGGCCTTCAACAACCTCGGTTCAATGGTGCTCGGCACCAACCCGACCTGGGAATGGCTTCCTTTCGCGGTGATACTGCTTTTCGGCCACGTGCTGAACATACTCATGTCCTGCCTCGGCGCTTTCGTGCATCCTCTCCGACTGAATTTCGTGGAGTATTTCAAGAACAGCGGCTATGAAGGCAAGGGCCTCAAATACAACCCATTGAAGAAATAATAATTAAAAACACACAAAAATATGCTTAACACAATTCTTGGTTATCTCGGTCTCGGCCTCATGCTCGGCCTGGCCGGTGTAGGTTCCTCAATCGGAACAACAATCGCGGGCAATGCCGCAGAAGGCGCACTGAAGAAGAATCCTGAGAAGTCTTCCAGCTACATGATTCTCTCTGCGATGCCTGCTACCCAGGGTCTCTACGGCTTCGTAGCCTTCCTCATGTGGCTCGGCAAGGATTTCGCCGCTGACGGAGCAATGTCAGCCATCCGTCAGGGTCAGGTCTGCGCCAACGGTATCGTAGGCATCAGCCAGGGCCACGACGTCCAGACCAACACCATGATCTACGCCGCTCTCCCTGAGTTCTACGCAATTCTTGCTCTCGTTGCAGCGCTCATGATCTAATGTCATTCCCGGCCTGGCCGGGTAACTCATCATAAAACAAGGGGCTGACCCAAAAGGTCAGCTTCTGTTTTTTTGGGAGGGTAAAGTTCCGTAAGCATAATATCAATATAAAAAGAAGCCGACCCTGACACGAACCCCGAAAGTTTTTTGTCTAACTTTCGGGGTTCGTGTCAAGCCGCCCAGAATCATCCCAACAAAAAATCACCCGATAACCCACCTGCTGCCGGGAATCCTGGAAATAATCCAAGAGGTGACAGCACAGCAGATGAATGTGCATATTGCAATGGCAGGGATGGCGGCCCAGACCGGAATCAACGGGTCGGCGACATTGCCGTTGACGAAGAAACCTGCTATTGGGGCGAGGAAGAAAAGATGCATCAGGTACATTCCGAACGAGAGTTTGGAGAGGTCGGTCACCATTGCAGGAGCCTCTTTTCGCTCAATGCAGGAGAACATCAGGAAGGCGCCGAACGAGGCAAGAAGCACATTCGGAGTGCAGAACTCCCAGGACCACTCCAGCATCGGCGTCTCGATAAGCTGACCCGGGACTCCCTTCAGCCAGAAAGACCAGCCCGTGAATGCGGCACCGGCAAGGAAACACAGGATGCCGACACGAAGTCTCTTCGCCTTGTCCCAGTCCAGGTGAAACCTGATGTAATGCGCCATCACCAGATATCCCAGATAGCCTGAGCAGTACCAGAGCATCGAGAATCCGTTCCAGAAGCATTCACCCCAGAGCGCAGGAGAGATGAACCTGTGCAGCCACGGTATGAAAGTGGAAACCCCGAAAATGCCGAGGTAGGTCAACTCATCCTTGGCAGAGGCCTTCTCAAGCCAAGGGGAAACCACAGGGATAATCAGGTACAGGCTTATAAGAGGATACATGAACCAGAGATGCCCGGCCATTGAAGGGAAATTGAAGGGCAACATCTTGAAGTCATCCAGCGACTGGTCCCAGCTCATTCCTCCCCAGAGAAGCGGAAGGAAGGTATAGAGGAGCATAAACACAATCATCGGAGGAAGAATACGGGTGAAGCGTTTCCTGTAAAACTCACCCATAGACACACCCGGCTTCATCGGAACCAGCAGGAATGCGGATACAATCATGAACAGGGGAACGCAGGTACGGCCCACGAAACCGTCATAGAAGGCGACCCAGAAGCGGTTGGCCTCGTTTGCGAGCATTGAGACATTGCCTGCAAGCCCGGAACTGTCGGCCGCATAGAAATTTTCACTGGCATGGACCAGCATCACAAGAAAGCAGGCAACGACCCGGATATAGTCGATGAAGACTATTCTGCCGGACTGGTTCCCGCACAGGGTAGATTGATTAGTCATAGTTCAGTATATTTCAGGAATCTTCAATTGTCGTACGGCAGAGCGGGCTCTTCCGCAAATTTGCCGGCAAATATAGGCAATATTGCCAGAAAAGTCCAATTTATTCACTATATTAGCACAGATAAAAACCACCACATAATCTATGGCTTCACTAAAAGAGAAAATCGGATATGCGCTCGGGGATGCCGCAGCCGGAGGAATCACCTGGAAAGTAATGAGCATCGCATTTCCCCTGTTCTTCACCAATATTTTCGGACTTACTGTAGCCGACACTGCGACATTGATGCTGGTGGCGCGGCTTTTCGACGTGGTCTCCGACCCCGTGATGGGCAGCATTGCGGACAGGACCCGAAGCAGATGGGGAACCTATCGGCCTTGGATAATATTCGGAGCCGTGCCTCTGGGGCTCGTCTTCGCCCTACTGCTCTTTACACCTGACTTCGGCCCTGTGGGGAAAAGGATTTACGCATACACCCTCTATCTCCTGATGATGACAGTCTATACTGCCGTCAATGTGCCATACGGCTCGCTCCTGGGAGTCATGACTGACAATGATGACGAAAAGAACCAATTCTCCTCATACAGGATGGTAGGTGCCTACGCAATGGGATTCATAACCCTGCTTGCCTTCCCTTATCTCCAGAAGGCGGTTGGAGGCAGCCCGGCCCACCAATATGCCGTAATAGGTGCAGGAATGGGACTGCTCGCAGCGGCGATGACTCTCGCCTGCGGGCTTCTGACCAAGGAGAGGCTCAAGCCGGTCAGAGCTGAGCACTTCTCATTGAAACCGTTCGCAGACCTGTTCAGGAATAAGCCTTGGATCTATCTGACACTCATCGGAATATGCAGCAATTTTTTCAATGGATTCCGCTATGCAGTCGCCGGTTACCTCATCACCTACTGTCTCGGTGGAGAAATCACCGTCAGCGGCCTGATTATCAATTATACAGTCTTCATGACTTTCGGCGAGGTGACCTGCATGATATTCGGCGGCCTGTCCCCGATGTTCACGAAGATGGCCGGCTCCAAGTCGAGGGCATTCTCCGCGGCATCGATCATCTGCATTGTCACATCCGTCGCCTTTTTCTTCATCCCGATGGATCCCCGCTATATCTGGCTGATGGTTGCCATGGTGATTCTCACTTCAGTCGGCATCGGCCTTTATTCCCCGCTTCTCTGGAGCATGTACGCCGACGTGGCCGACTATGCGACCGAGAAGAACGGCACTTCCTCCACCGGCCTTATCTTCTCTTCCGGAACAATGGCCCAGAAGTTCGGCAGCGCCATCTCAGGCGCCCTTGTAGCCCTCCTCCTGGGTATCGCCGGCTTTTCTTCAGGAACCGACATCGATGGCGAGACGATAGTGACCATCACCAATCCCGACGCAGTGAACAGGATGATCTGGGCGCTGTTCTCCCTCTTCCCTGCAGCCATCGCTGCATTGATGCTGCTTCTGGTGAAGCTTTATCCTATCAAGAAATAATATACTATCGGCTGGCTGAAAAGTCAACCGATTATTTTGTCTGATTTTCCGCTAATCGTACAGAACATCCCTTGCACTGTTTGCAAAATGTCCGGGTTTTCCCGCATTTCCCAGCCATTTCAGATTTCGTCCTTCCACGCTGAAGGCCCACATCACGGAAGGTCCCATCATTGCTTCGTGCAAACCTTAGATTTGCACGAAAGACAAAACAGAATCAACATCACTCAGGGTTCGGCCTCCAAGCTGTGAAGTCCAGTCCCGTGACATTCATTTGGACAAAGACATGCCATTAAAAGGTACTGTGAGGCATATAGAGTGTCCTGCCTCACAGCTGTGTAGAATCAAGGGGTGGGTGTGCAGACGAATGTCACGAGAGGGATATTGACTAAAGCCATGTGAATATCACGAGATATTCGTCTGCAACTGGACTCACAAGTAATTGACAAACTTTTCAAAGAACCGGTTTTATTTACTGCCAGGGCCGCTTAAGACCTGGAAAAATTAACGAAATATTGAAATAAAATAAGAATATCCTCCGAATAAATATTGCATTCCCAAAAAATCATTATATTTGCGATGATAACCACATAAGACAGGAAAGCAAGACATAGCAACAGGACATTTGCACGAACATATTGCAGCATCTTCAATAAGGCAACACAAACAACACTATAACCAACGATTGGTTAACCCACTTAACCAGTTAATTATCAACTTAAAACTACAGTTATGTTGAAGAGCACAAAAACACTCGGCATTCTGCTGTGCATTGCTGCATTCTTCGGAGGAGCCACCTTCTCCGATATCCATGCAGCAGAGAACTCAATCTCAGCGCAGCAAAATAGCGTATGCTCCGGCGTCGTTCTGGACGCAAGCGGACAGTCCGTAATTGGAGCCTCCATCCAGATCAAGGGGACTTCCACCGGCACGGTCACGGACATTGACGGCAACTTCTCCCTCAGCGGAGTAAAGCCGGGAGATGTCCTCGTGGTATCCTGCATCAGCTACGTGACACAGGAAATCGTGTGGAACGGACAGACTCTGAACATTGTCCTCGAGGAGGACAATATGCTTCTCGAAGAAGTCGTGGTAGTCGGCTTCGGTACCCAGAAGAAGGTCAATGCCACAGGAGCGGTATCAACAGTAAGTTCCAAGGAGATTTCGGCACGTCCTGTCAACTCGGTGACTGACGCTCTCCAGGGTGTCGTGGCAGGCATGACACTCTCCACCCCTTTAAGCGGTGGTACATTGAACTCCAGCAAGAGCATCAACATCCGCGGTATCGGAACCATCGGCTCAGGCTCATCAGTTACCCCTCTCATCCTCATTGACGGTATGGAGGGCACACTGGAGTCATTGAACCCTCAGGACGTTGAGAACATTTCAGTTCTGAAGGATGCTTCCGCATCTTCCATCTACGGATCAAGGGCTGCCGGCGGTGTCATCCTCGTCACCACCAAGAGCGGTAAGGAAGGCAAGACTGTCGTGAACTACAACAACAGTTTCCGCTTCAACTCCCCTCTCAATATGCCTGAGATGATGGACTCCTACTCCTGGGCAGTCTATATGAACACTGCCAGCATCAACTCCGGAAACGGTTCCTGGTTCTCCGAGAAGAAGCTCGCCGACATCAAGGCAGCGCAGAGCGACCCTTCGATGCAGACAATGTTCAAGAATTCCAACAACCGCTGGGAAGTATGGGATTCAAATGACATCCTCCCTATAGCCAACACTGACTGGCTCAAGGAGCAGTTCGGAAACAGTTTCTCCCATGAACACACATTGAGCGTGAACGGCGGAATCGAGAAGATAAGGTATTACGTCTCGGCCAACTACCTCAATCAGGACGGTATCCTCCGCCACGGAGATGACAACAGGCAGCGCTACACTGCCACAGGAAGAATCGACGCGGACATAACCAAGTG
>SFPH01000001.1 GCA_004552115.1 Bacteroidales bacterium | reverse complement strand
CCTGGAAAGGACCAGCTCGCCGTCATTTTTCAGGGAAGGATAGGCGGCCTTGCAGACCTCCCCAACCGTACACATATAATAATCCGACACGAAGCGCCAAAGCTTCAATTCAGCCTCGGTAATGGGCGCAATGCCGTCTTCCACACCTATGATTCTCTGGATTCTGGATGCTTCAATTTCAGGAACAATGTCCTTCCCGGACACCACGCCGATATATCTCCTGCCCGCAAATCTCACATTCACCCTGCTCCCGATCTCCGGAACGGCAGCGCCATCCGCAGGGGCATAGCTGTAGCAGGGCTCCCAGTCAAGTTTGAGAGGGAGAATCACTTTCAGATATTTCAGTCCGGCATCCGACATCATTCAAATGATAGAGTCCACTAATTTACGCATTTTTGCAAGCATTCAAAAATCCAATGTCATCTGAAACCGGTTCTCAAGCCTCGTTTCCCCGCCTGCGGAACCCCATACCGGGGCGTAGAAGCCTGTCCTCCAATACAATTTCACCGACATCCTGCCCAACCGGATTTTCTGCCTGGCCACTGTCGAAATCGAATAACCCCGGCCGTAATATGCCGGAACATTGAAGGCCCCGGGAGCATCGCGCTCATAGGCGTAAATCCTGTCATCCCAATTGTCGACAAAGAAAAATGTCCCCCTGCAATATACAGCCCCGCTCCCGTGAACAAAGCCCTCCTCAATATATGCCAGATGAGACAAGCCCTTGAATTTCAGCACTTCGTATCTCACGACGGTATTCCATCCCCCGGCCGAGCACTTCAGATCCGTCCTCATCCCCGTCCTGATACCCTTCTCGAAAGAACGTAGCCTCGCCGTGGCCCTGCAGCTGATTTCGAAGGCGTCACTGATGCGGAAAGGGCTGCTGAACAGCAGTCTGAGCTGCCTCATTTCCGGATCGCAGGACTTGAGCGAAAAGTCAGCCGTCAGGAGCGACTGCCTGAAAAACAGTCCAGCAGTGATGCCGGATTCGCCGTATTTTCCGGAAAATGTCCTGACCGGAGAAGAATATGACAGGTCATATCCATCTGGGATATACCTGAGTGACAATGCAGTACGCCAATATCCTCTTATCGGGATGTCCGAGCCGAGGCAGGCTGCAATCCGGCCGGAGCCGATATCCCATGCCACTTCCCCCGTCATCACCATGCCCTTCAGGCAGATCCGTGCATCCGCGGAGACCTTGCCCCCGCCGAATGACGGGCCAAGGCCACCATGCGCTCCCGCCACTCCATTCCACACAGCCCAGGAAGTGGCCGAGACGACACCGTTCCTGAAATAGAATGCGGCATTGGCCCCGGGTGCCTGTGGCCCTCTTCCAGAATGTCCTCTCGCCGGAAAACCCCGACATCGAGAATCCCGACCACAGAGCCAGCCCCTGTCCGAATCTCAATGCGAAATCTCCGGCAGAAAGGCTCCAGCCCCTTCTCCCGACATTGACATATCCAGAAAACGATGACGGACGGCCGAATGGTGCATCGTAGTCCTTCCCGACTGCCAGACCGACATCGAACGAACCTTCCCTTCCTATAGAAAACCTTGACTTGCAAGAAGTTGCATTATGGCCTCCAGCCACCGGCTTCTTCTTCATCGACACATTCGCCACAGCCTCTCCCGCCATTCCACCCCGATTCCTGCCGTCAGGATTGTCCAGGATGACGAAAAGAGACAGGGCCCGGGCGGTCCTCTCATTGAAACCGTCAATCGAAGCCAGCTCGGAAAATGACATCACAGGCCCGTTCCTGTCCCTGTAATCGATCAATGAAACCGCCTGATACAGAGTCAGAAGCCCCGTGGACAGCAATGCCGGCCTGCCGGCACTGTTCAGGCGAAGAGGAGATGACATCAGCTTCAGATATCTGTCCATCTCATATTCATCCACATTCTCGATCTCGCTCTCGCCGGTAAGGACGAGCACCGCCTCGTTGAACCGGGCATCGTCCCCTGACGGGAGCTCCGCTGCCGGACAGATTTCCATCAGTCCGAATACCGCAGCCGCACACATTTTCAATCTTCCTCTCATCGGAAACCATTTTGTACAGTTTCACCGCCCGGCCAAAAATAATGACAAAAATCCGCATTTTCCCGGAATGGTGGTTTTTCCACCTCTTGTTTGTATGAATTTTAAATGAATTCACTAAATTTGTAATGCAAAGAAATACTATGGACAAGAAAATTCACCTTTACGACAAGACGTTCAGGACCTTCATCCCGAATGCTGAAATCGAATCCGCCATCGACAAAGTCGCCGAGAGGCTCAACGCAGACTTCAAAGACAGCGGAGAAATCCCTGTAATCCTCTGTACCCTGAACGGAGCAATCATGTTCACGGCCGAACTCATGAAAAGAATCGATTTCGACTGCGAACTTGTCTCAATGAAGCTCTCATCCTACAGCGGGACCCGGTCGACCGGCAAGGTCCGCCAGGTCATGGGCCTGACCGGAGACATTTCCGGAAAGACTGTCATCATCGTGGAGGACATCGTGGACACCGGAAACACCATTGTCGACCTCAAGGAGATCGTGAGGGAGAAAGGTGCGAAGGACTGCAAGGTCTGCACGATGCTGCTGAAGCCTGAGGTTTACAAGAAGGACGTGGTTCTCGACTACGTGGCAATGGAAATCCCGAACAGATTCATTGTCGGATTCGGACTTGATTACAACGAACTGGGCCGCAACTACAAGGACATCTACATCCTTGACGAGTAGGTTGCCGCTCCTTCGAAAATACAGCAATATTATGAAATACTACATTTTATTCGGGCCTCCAGGTGCCGGAAAGGGTACACAGGCCACTGCAATGGTAGAGAGATACAATCTCAGACATCTCTCCACCGGCGAACTTCTCCGCAAGGAAATCGCGGAGGGCACAGAGCTCGGCCTCAAGGCCAAATCCCTCATCGATGCCGGCTCGCTTGTGCCGGACGAGGTGGTGGAAGGCATGATTGACAATGCATTCAAAACGACGGAAGGCGTTGCCGGTTTCCTTCTGGACGGATTCCCTAGGACAATCGCCCAGGCTGAGGCATTGGACAAGATGCTCGCCGCATCAGGGGAAGAAGTGACTTCAGTGATCTCGATAATGATTCCGGACGAGATGATCAAGGAGAGAATCCGCCACAGGGCCGCTATCGAGGGCCGTGCCGACGATGCCAGCGACGAGACCGTCAATAACAGGATCAGGACTTATCACGAAAAGACCGAGCCGCTCGTGGATTTCTACAGGAAGGCCGGCAAATATGTCGAGATAGACGGCACCGGCACCATCGAAGAAGTGCGCGGAACCATCTTCAATGCAATGGACTGATCACTTGGAAGCAATACAGTAAGGCCCCACATAAGTCACTGTGCGGCAGGACTGGACATATTCATGGAGGGCAGCATTGCTCTCCATTTTCTTTGTCATGACAATGAGGGTCAGCGGACGCGCATCCTCTCCCCTGCCGGAAAGGGCGTTGAAGAATGAATCGACATCCTTGCGGTAATCCGTAATCTGCCTTCCGAGATACACATCCACATTCTCCGGACGATGCACATAAAGAGTCGCAACGTCAGTTCCCTCAGGCACTTCCGAGCACATTGCCCTGTAACCGAAATATGGATTGACCTTCCCCATCACACCTGATGCGCAATAAATGGTCAGCAGAAGGGTGGCGCCAATAATGAAAACAGGAAGATTCCAGGACTTCCTCTTCACAAGAGCCACAAGTGCCCCGGCATTGCCGAGAAGAAGCACCAGTGCGGCTATCTTCACAGGCCATGAAGTGGCGAAGGCATACTCGGAAAGGATCGGGTCCAATGCAGGAATATGTACGATACCTGACAATGCCACTATCAGCACGAAGGCCAGGACAAGAAAGATTCCTGCCGGGATACCAACCGCCCACTTCATCCAATTCTTTCCTCCAAGTCTCTCAGTAGCAATAGGATAAAGATACACGACAAACGGGAAGACAGGACAGAGATATACCGGAAGCTTGGAGCTGAATGACGAAAGCATCAGGAAAGTCGGGACAATCACCGAGAGGAAAAGGATCTCCGTGTCAGAGCGAACCGCTGAAACAGGGATACATCCACCGGATTTCTTCACCGGGAGAAGAGACTGGACCAGGCTCCCGAGGGTCAGAATGCAGTAAGGCGCAAGACACCAGACTATTGCAATGAAATAGAACCAGAACGGCTTGTTGTGCGTGAATGCGTTCACGGCCCTGCCGACAGTCTGCCTGAACAGGAGATTGTTGATGTAATCAGGTCCGCCGTCGAGAAAGGCGCAGAGAATCCACAGTGCGGAAAGCCCGGCGAGAATCCCCCACGTCATCCAGCCGAGATACTTCCCGATGTCACGCCATTTCCTCTTCACCATGAGGAAAACCACTATGGAAAGCGGCGGTACAAGCAGTCCCACAGGACCCTTCGTGAACAATGCCATAAAAATCCATACCGGGAGGAGAATCCTGTCCTTCACCGACGGTTCCCCCGCTTTGTACATCCTGTGGAAAGTATTGACAGCCAGCACGATGAACATGCACATCAGCATATCCATCCTCAGCACGACCGCAGTCCCGAGGAACATCACGGATGTGAGCAGCATCATTGCCGCGGCCATCCTGTCCTGGACTGGGGCGCCCTTCATGACCCAGCCATCCATAACCTTCACAATCACAAAGGCAGGTATGAGCGAGAACATTGACAGGGCCAGGCAGCTGTGCTCCCCGAAAACCAGCCTGCAGAGCATGACTATCCAGAAATAGAGAGGCGGCTTGTCCGCATAGGCCAGACCGTGGTTGGTGAAAGCGAAAATGTTCCCGTTGGCAATGGCCTCGTCCGCAATGCTCAGGTAACGCAACTCATTGGAGGGAGTGAAATCCCTCAGCAGCATCGCCGGAAGCAGGCAGATGAATGTGAATATGAATACAAGGGCGAGCGGATACTTCTCCGCAATCACACCCGGCTGGAACTTATTCCCTGTCCGCATTTTTCCTCTCCTTGAATCCGATCATCAGGTTCCTGATATAGGCGACAAAGCCGAACGACTGTCCCAGAATCAGGACAGGATCCCGTCTGAACAGGCCGTAGGCGATGATTGCGCCGGAGCCTATGAGGCTGATGACCCAGAAGCCTGCCGGCAATGCCGACTGATGCTTCCTCTGTGAATAGAAATACTGATATACGAACCTCAATGTGAATATGATCTGGCCGGCAGAACCGAAAATGACAAGCCAGAACGGGATGTCGTCATTGAGGAAGAAACTCTGGAAGAATACCGCCGCATTGCGCAGAAGAATGAGAACGGCAGCGGCAGGCGTAAGCAGGAGCAGAATCCGCAGGACAGCGGAGATCCTGTTCCAGATGCCCTTTGCCCCCAGGTTCCACAGATAAACATAGTAGGATATGAGCTGGCCGAGGATGATGGAGAAATCATCCCTCATCACTCCATAAACAAACATCATGTATGCCCCCATAACGCTGAGAATCCAATATCCTGCCGGAGATTCCACCCGGCGGGACTTCTCGGATTTCCACCACTGGAGCAATGTCCTGAGCGAGAAGAAAATCTGGGCCAGGAAGCCCAGCGCAAAAACAAGATATGAAGGCAGATTATGGAGCATCAGCGATCAGATATTGTTGTCCCCGACCTTGTAGTTGATATATCTAGGCTTCATCCAGCGATAGGCGAAGCAGTCGGCCAGTGGTCCCAGAAGCCTGTTCCAGAGACTGAATTTCGACACGCCTGCCACCCTCGGGAAATGCCTCACAGGCACCTGGCCGTAGGTGCAGCCCTCCTGCAGGAGTACCAGAGCAGGCAGGAAGCGGTGCATTCCCTTGAACATCGGAATGCGCCTGGCCACCTCTGTGCGCAGGACCTTGAGCGGGCAGCCCGTATCCTTTGCCCCGTCATGAGTCATCATATTCCTGAACCCGTTGGCGAACTTAGACTGGAAACGCTTGAATCCGCTGTCTTTCCTGTCCGCCCTGATTCCGATCATCATGCTGTTCTCAAGCATTCCGGAGAGAAGGAGATTGAAATCCTCCGGAGTAGTCTGCAGATCTGCGTCCATGTAGCCCACATACTGGGAGAACGTGTAGTCGAACCCGGCCTTGACGGCTGCGCTGAGACCCGCATTCTTCACGAAACTGATGTAGAAGAAATCTTCGTGACGCGAGCATATTTCCTTGATTTTCAACAGACTGTCATCCCTGGAGCCATCATTGACAAAGAGGACGCAAGCCTTGTACAGACTCTTGGGCAGGAAGTCCGCAAGGGCCTTTTCAAGATTCGGCATATTGTCCTCCTCATTGAAGACGGGAACCACTATGGTGAACTGATATTGACCTGTTCTGTTCATTGCAATGCTGCATCGGCATAAAAACCGCGGCATTATGCCTGCGGCTGCGCCAACGCTTTGCAAAGTTAATAAAAAGCCTGAAAAAAATGCCTATATTTGCGTTACGAATGTATCCGATGATGTCTGACAGCGGCAAAAGAAAAGTCCTGGACCCTCTCCGCAGGAAAGAAGTCGCCCTCACCCCTGAAGAGGAGGTGAGGCAGTGGTTCATAGGCTTCATGAACACGAGGATGAACATTCCCCTGTACAAGATGATGAGCGAAGTCAGCCTCAGATACGGCGACGGCCCTGTCAGGAAAGAATTCAGGGCAGACATCGTGGCCTATGGCAGGGATTCAGCCCCGCTGATGGTTGTGGAATGCAAAAGACCCGACACAAGTCTTGACAATGCAGTTGCGGAGCAGGCATTGAGATACAATATGATATTGAATGTCAAATATATAGCGATTACCAACGGGCATAGTACCCATCTGTTTTCCAGACAGGAGGACGGACATTACAGGCCGGAGACGGCGATTCCGGTCTATGAGGAAATGGTAAGCGAATGAAGGAACGGAAGGATGACACGCACAGAAGGATTCATTGACGCACCCGTCTTCCACATCATCTCGGAAGCGGCGGCTGAAACAGGTACAAGAGCCTTTGTCATAGGTGGTTATGTAAGGGACTGCTTTCTCGGCAGGGCCAATGATGACATTGACGTTGTCGTGGAGGGAAGCGGCATAGCCCTCGCCGAGGCCGTGGCCGACCTTGTGAAAAGGAAGGAGAACCGCAATTGCAGGGTATCGGTTTTCCGCAATTTCGGGACGGCAATGCTGCGCTACAGGGGGCAGGAAGTGGAGTTCGTCGGCGCACGCAGGGAATCCTACAACCGCAACTCCCGCAAGCCCATCGTCGAGGACGGCAGCCTGGAAGACGACCAGAAACGCCGGGACTTCACGATCAATGCGATGGCATTCAGCCTCCAGAAAGAAGACTACGGAGCCCTGGTGGACCCCTTCGGAGGCATCAGGGACCTTGCTGCCGGCATCATACGCACGCCTCTCGACCCGGAAACGACATATAGCGACGACCCGCTCAGGATGCTCCGCGCCGTGAGATTCGCCGCCAAGCTAAGCACTCCCGAGACCACATTCGAGATCGTTCCGGAATCATTGGCGGCAATGCGGAAGATGAAGGACAGGATGAGCATTCTCTCTCAGGAAAGAATAGCCGAGGAACTGAACAAGATGCTTCTGTGCAGGAAGCCTTCGATGGCATTCGAACTGATGGACAGGACGGGGCTACTCGAATATGTACTCCCCCAGCTCTGCAAGCTCAAGGGCATCG
The DNA here is from genome assembly GCA_004552115.1 of Bacteroidales bacterium. The sequence goes on along the minus strand of SFPH01000001.1, from coordinate 7,193 downwards.
AGACCGTGGACGGAAAGGGCCACAAGGACAATTTCTCCCACACCCTCCAGGTTCTGGACAATGTCGCCTCCGACGAGCTGAAGGCCATTGCAGAAGGCCGTCTGCACGACTACTCCCCCATCGAGGGAGGAGACGGCTTCGAGGAAAAAGTCAGGACAGAGCCCTGCCTGTGGCTGAGGTGGGCCGCATTGCTTCACGACATAGGCAAGCCATCCAGCAAGCGTTATGACAAGAACATTGGCTGGACCTTCCACGGCCACGAGGTAATCGGCTCCAGAATGGTCCAGAAGATATTCCAGCAGCTGAAAATGCCTCTGAACGAGAAGATGAAATATGTCCAGAAACTCGTGCTTCTCCACCACAGGCCGGTCGCCCTCGTGGACGATGTCGTGACAGATTCCGCCGTCCGCAGGCTTCTGTTCGATGCCGGAAACGAGATTTCAGACCTCATGCTGCTCTGCAATGCCGACATCACCTCCAAGAACCCGGTCAAGGTCGAGAGAATCAGGCGGAACTTCGCCCTCGTGAAGGAAAAGCTCATTGAGGTGGAGGCCAAGGACGAAATCCGTAACTTCAAGAATCCGATTACGGGCGAATATGTCATGAAGGTTTACGGCATTCCTCCGTGCAAGGAAATCGGGATATTGAAGGAATATGTCAAGAATGCGATTCTGGACGGAGTCATAGGCAACAACTTCGAAGAGGCCGACAGACTGATGAGGGAGTATGCCCCCGTCATCGGCCTGAAGGAAGCATAGCGACACTATGTACACTGACGATTTCATATCCTATATCCGCGGTGTGAAAAGGTATTCCGAACGCACCTGCAGCATCTATGGTGAGATTCTGAAGTCATTCTCGGAATTTCTGTCCGGAAACGGGGACGGGCTTCAGACGGATGACCGGGCCATGATCTCCGGGCTGAACGCGGGCATGATATCCAGATACATGGCCGCCCTTCACGACAAAGGCCTGTCGGCGAGGACAATATGCCAGCATATCTCCGCATTGAGCAGTTTCTGCCGGTATCTTCTGGGCAGGGACATCATAAAGGACAACCCGGCATCCAAGGTCAGGAGGCCGGAGGAGAAGAACAGCCTCCCGGTATTCTACAGGCAGAAGTCGCTCGAAAAGTATTTCAATGGAAGCGCCTGGCATGCCGGGGCCGAATCGCTGACGGAATTAAGGAAATTGATCGACAGCGGCGACCGGAGCGAAAGTGCCTGCAAGATGATTGAGGAGCTGTACGGGAAAAGGCTTTCCCGCCTGATAATCAGCATACTCTTCCAGACCGGAATCCGCAGGGCTGAGCTCATTTCCCTCACATGCGGATCTGCCGACCTGAAACGTTCCACATTGACTGTGACCGGAAAGGGCGACAAAATGCGCAAAATTCCACTGACTTCTTCTTTATGTGAAGAAATATCATTATATTTGAAAGCAGTTGAAACGATGTTGGGACGGAAAAGAGGTCTCGAGGAGCCGCTTCTCGTCACTTTCAGCGGAAATGGACTCTATCCGGTATTCGTTGACAGGACAGTGAAGAAGGAGTTCGCCGGCATTGAAGGAATGACAGGCAGAAAGTCCCCGCACGCTCTCAGGCATACGATTGCCACGGAGCTGATGGATGACGGAGCCGACATATATTCGATAAAGGAAATGCTCGGACACTCGTCTCTGGCGGCGACCCAGGTCTATACCCACACCAGCATTGAACAACTGAAGAATATTTATTCAAACGCCCACCCAAGGGCAAAAAGAGGAGGTAACAATGGAGATTAGGATTCAGTCGCTCAAATTCGACGCTGACCAGAAGCTTCTGGATTTCGTTGAGAAAAAGGTCTCAAAGATCGGCAAGTTCGACGACCAGATTACCGGAGTGGAGGTGGTTCTTTCCCTTCTGGAGAAGCCGGACAACAAGGACGTCAAGCTGATTGTTCATATCCCGGGCGGCTCTCAGGTTATCGAGAGGAATGCGAAGACATTTGAAGAAGCCGTCAACGATTGCGCAGACGCAATGAAGGAGAAGTTGACAAGACATAAGGAACGCAAGAACGAATAATTGCAGAAAGGTCGGCCCGGAAGCCGACCTTTTTCATTATCCCATTATCTTCTTGTTCTTGGTTCTTTCATAAGTTTCACTGTTCCTTATCTTTCTTCTCAAAGCCTTTCTTCACAGTCTCCACTCCCCTGTTCAGTCCGTCCTTGACCTTCTTCTTGGCCTGATAGAAACGGGATGGATTGATTTCGGCGATAGTACGGTAGAAAGACCTTGCCCAATAGTTCCGCAGGCCTATTCCGCCTGATTTTCCCTTGGATGCCCAGGTATCGAGAATGGTCATGTCCTCATTGTCGAAGACTACATAATAGAATGTGCCGTATTCCGTTCCCTTGTTCAGTTCACCGCATACGACCAGAAGGCCTATACCGGTGCCGGGTTTCAGGTCAAGTCCCATGACAGCATATTTGAGATCGTCCTCAGAAAGCAAATCAGCGGATTTGTTGATTTTGATTTCCTCAGGGTCAATTTCCTTGATGACAGCCAGTACAGGGTCGATATCCACCGAGTCGATATGTTTCTTGAGCCTGACGGAGAGGGGTTCAACGTACTTGTCCGGCTCGCTGAGCAATAGCTGGTTGATGCCGGAGAAAGCCTCGACGAACTCTTCTGCCGATTCGGGGGCGCCCACAACCCTGGTCATGCTGAAATCAATGCCATAGAATGTCAGCTTATCCTCCCATGCCTCAGGATTCTGTGCATTGGAAACCGCAAACACCGTAAACAATGCGGCCATTGTCAAAAAAACCTTTTTCATAATATCAATCATTATCTGTTGTCAATGAATTTCACGGGCTTGCGGCTCATAGGCGGATAAAGCATCCTTGCAACTTCTTCCGGGTCATGGAAGATTACGGACGGTGCGACCCTGACCTTGGCCCTGAATATATCCTTTATTTCCTTCTCGAAGCGTTCTGAAGGATTGAGAGTGCCGACATGGACAAGCACGTCGTCGGTACCGATGCTGCTCGTTCCAACCTCCACCACATAGTTCTTCACCTCCGGGATATTGTCCAGGATATCGAAGAGGGCAGGCGGATAGAGAGTAGTTCCCTTGAACTTTATCATCTGCCGCTTGCGTCCAACTACCGAGCTGACTCTCACAGTATTGCGCCCGCACCGGCAAGGTTCGTCATAATGATAGACCATATCTCCGGTCTTGAACCTCACGAGAGGCATTCCGGTCACTCCGAGAGTCGTGATCGTGACCTCACCGGCCTCGCCTTCAGGGACAGGCCTGTCATTGTCGTCAAGGAACTCCACGATCAGCAATTCAGGCTGGAGATGGCCTCCGTTGAAATAGCGGCAGTCCGTGAAGCTGTGCTGCATCTCAGTGGACGCATATGTCGTATACAGCTCAAGTTCAGGCCATTTCTCGTGTATGACCTGACCGAGGGTGTTCAATTCGAATGTCTTCGGATCACGCAGGGCCTCGCCGATGCAGACGCATTTCCTCAATGAGGAAGCGCGGTAGTCAATCCCGTGCGACTCTGCGAAATCTATCAGCTTGATCAGGAATGACGGCACGGCCATTCCCACAGTAGGATGGATTCTCCTGATGGTATCCCATTGAAGTTCAGGGATTCCGTTACCGACTCTCACCGAACCCATTCCGAGTTTCCTGGCTCCGAGAAAATATGCCAGGCCGGCCATGAAGCGACGGTCGATGGTGACCATCAGCTGGATGATGTCGTCCCTGGTGCAGCCTGCCGTGGAAAAGGAAAGGAACTCATTGTAGGCCAGATGCTCGAGATCGGATTCCGTCTCGGCAAAGGTGACCGGGTCGCCGAGGGTGCCTGATGTCGTGGGATAATCCACTATTTCCGAAGGAGGAACGCAGACAAAATCCTGATTCCGGCTCTGCAAGTCCGGCTTCGTGGTGACAGGAATGCAGCTCAGATCGTCGAGAGTGCGGATTTTGGAAATATCTATATGATTGTCACTGAATAACTTGCTGTAGAAAGGAGAATTCTTCGACACATAGTCCAGAGCCTCGGCCATCCGCTTCTCCTGATATGCCCGGATTTCCTCCCGGGAGAGGAATTGGATACCTTGATTTCGTTCCATATTCATCGTTTATACCTCTCTATTTTCTTTTCGATGAGATTGCGTTCCTGCAATTTCATCTCGAAAGTTAATGATTTTTTCCATAGCTCACAAGCATTACCCTCGTCTCCTTTTGCAAGGAAATAGTCGCCAGCAAGGTTGTACGCATTGTAATACAATGGATTAAGTCCGATATAGGCCGATATCGAATCTTCTGGGATTTCAGTCCCTGAAGAGATTGCCGACCTGATTCCTGCACTGCTCCGCTTGAACTTCAGAAGGTTTCTGAATGATTCTGAATGGAGGAAGATGTCCTCCGGAATGTCCTTCGAACTGTCCCTGTGATACGGCGGGACGGGAGAATCCAGGATGTCATCCAGGCGGAAACGGATGAACTCACCGCATTGCCAAGGATAGGTGGAAACCCAGATTTCTCGCGAAGAAGGCTTGAAAATGACTGAGTGCATTGCAAGCAGCTGATTGATGGACAGTTCATTGCACATGCCGATATCCTTGCCGCCTGCGCCCCTGCGGTCCCTAAGGATCAATGCCGCCGATTTCGGACCGATTTTTCCCAGCGAATCCAGCAGTTCTTCCACACGGCGGAAACGATGGCCGGAATCGCTCTCCCGAAGATTCGCAAGGTTTTCTTCCCTGTCTCGGAAAAGGTCTGATTGATAATGATTTGCACAGACAACCCTGCAACAGTCAGGATCATTGGCTGCCGGATCGTAAACGGCCATTTCTGAAGGAGTCTTCTCGATGACGGCGGCACGTCCGTCCGAAGCCGAACATATCAGGAATGATTCGCTTACAAATGTCTTCGCAGCCCGGGCGATGCAGATGGCCTCCTCAATGTCGGAGGCATATTGCAGTATCTCCTTAGCCAGAATGGAGACCGGTGTGGCCGACATCTTCGGAGTCTCAAGCTTCGAGGCGTTGATGGATACGGTCAGGCCCTTCTCGTTCATCCCGGAAAGGACTCCCGTCATGCCCGGCCATGTGACTGACACATAAGCATATCCTGAATCCGGCCTCTCCACCAGGACAATGTTCCTGCCGGCGAAGTCCTCGCCCATGTAGAAGTCGAAATTCCGTCCCGCGATGATTTCCCCGTCCACGCTCTCATCCCCCCAGACGGCGAAGGATGTGCAGCCCACAAGCATGTAATCCTGCATCACGTGGCCGATGTCGTGGGCGGAATGGTACTGCATCTGCCTCTCGTAGGGAGTTCCGTAGGCATCGTATTCCCTGCTGCAGTACTCCGACATTGCCTTTATTTCCCTGCGGTATTCAAAAGGGACATTCTTTCCCAGATCCCGGTTGAATATATATATGAAATACATCAGGAAACGCCTGTAGAACTCCGAAGGGACAAGTTCATAAAGCTTGTCCACAAAGGCCTTCTCCTGGGCTTTCAGCAGGTCCGGGGCAAGTTTTCCGATAGCCTCTCCCCTCTCGAAGGCGGAGCCTGAAATGCGCATTTCCATCAATCCTGACCTGTCGTATCTCAAGTAGTTGTCCTTCCATACCCTCAGGCTGTCTGAACATTCCGCGACTCCCGGGGATGGCGTAAATTCCGGCTCTTCCAGATCGGCGGAGGAGTGCAGGACTATGATTGCCAGGGCAGCGGCGGCGAGGATTGCGGCAAGTCCCGCAAGCAGGCCTAATGTAATTTTCAGAATCCTCTTCATAAGCCAGTGGATTTGAACAGATACAATGTATTGGCGGAGAGGCGGTTCTTGTGCACCTCCGAGAAGTCCATCCCGAGTCTTTCTGCATAGTCCCGCAGGATGGAAGCTGAGGTGAAATGCAGTTTGCCGGAAGTCTTGTTGAAGCTGAATACCCTCGTTGACATAACCTCGGACAGAGCCGTCATCTTCTGTCCCTTCACATCCGAGGAATTGCCCTCGCGCACCAGGATGACTCCTCCGGGGCGCAATTTGGACAGGCATTTCTCGAGCAATGCAAATTGCTGCTCCTCAGGAAGATAATGCAGCATATCGCTGATGATGAAGGCATCACTTTCCGGAAAATCGGCTTCCATGGCTTCGGCGCATCTGAATTCCAGCAACGGCAATGTCTTCTTCACCCAACAGTTCTCCGCCACCTCTATCTTGGATGAGTCATAATCGATACCGAGAATCCGGCGCTGCGGTCTGAACATCGAAAGCATCAATGCCATCTGCCCCATTCCGCAACCGATGTCCGTTATTGTTCCGCTCTCCGGAAGAACCTCATTGTAAGCCGTATAGCAGTCCTCGAGGCCTGTCTTTACCCTCACGTACCACTCGGTCACAGGGCCCTTGTATATGTAGCAGGACTCCAGAGCCTTCCTGAAATACGGATTCTCCGGACTGTCATACCTGTTTTCAAGCTCCTCCGAAGCTGTCTTGACAAGGCTCTCGACCATTGTCGTAAGCTTATGATACTCAATATTTCCGGCATCGATGACAGGCAGTATGCGGGCGACCGAGAGCCCCTCCGTCATATTGAAGCCGTCATTCTTGGGCATTATCCTCCTGTTGCCGTAGACAGCAACCGGAATCAGCGGAACCCCGAGCTGCGAGGCCATGTAGAAGGCCCCCTTGTGGAAACGCCTGATCTTTCCGTCCGGCGACCTCGTGCCTTCAGGGAAGATCGCGATGCACCATCCGTTGTCGATGTCTTCCTTCAGGCTGGCTTTCACGGACTCGTACCCATCGGACTTGGAATAATAGCCCAGCATCCTGGTTATCAGGGAGAAGAGCGGAGACTTGACCACCCAGTCGGCCACCAGGAACTTGACCTTCGGGAACAATGCCGCAATAACGAACACATCCAGGGAGGACTGATGGTTGGCCACCACGACGCCGGGTGCGCCTCTCCACACGTCGATCTTATCCCAGTCCGGTCCGAACCTGCGGAAATGTATGAACGGCATCACCCGCAGCATCAGCATGCAGCCTCTGTGCATCCCGGCCGCGATGAGCGAACGCCTTCTTTCCCGTCCCAGGGGAAGAGCCTGGATGAGAATGCCGAAGAGCAGGAGAAGGAAGCCGCCTGTCAGCACCGGGACATAGTAATATATGTCCCTCACAAAGGACCA
>SFPH01000096.1 GCA_004552115.1 Bacteroidales bacterium | reverse complement strand
AGCTCATTTCTCCGGACCAGGCCCTCCCAAACTGCGTTTGGGCCCCTCCCTCTAGTGCCGAGGGCGGCAAGTCCTGCGAAATGAGCCATCATTCCGCACGTGGCGCATTCCAAACGTAGCGTAGCGAATGACCTTGCTACGGAGCACCTTAAAGCAGATGAAGTCTGCGATGGCGCCATCAGGCGCCGCGCGAAGGAATGCGAAGCGCCGGCCTTGAGGCGATGGTGCGCCCGGAGCGCCCACCCCCGTCATGGGGGTAGGGGGGAAGTTTAACATAGGCAGGGGGGATTAGAATTGGGCGATAGTAGAATTAAAATGAAGAATTAACCTGGTCGGCGGAATGATAGCTCATTTCTCCGGACCAGGCCATCCCAAACTGCGTTTGGGCCCCTCCCTCTAGTGCCGAGGGCGGCAAGTCCTGCGAAATGAGCTATCATTCCGCACCTAGCGCATTCCGCACGTAGCATTTGCGAATAGCCTTGCTACGGAGCACCTTAAAGCAGACGCAGTCTGCTGGCGCCATCAGGCGCCGCGCGGAGGAATGCGAAGCGATGGCCTGAGGCGATGGTGCGCCCGGAGCGCGCTCCCCCGTAATGGGGGCAGGGGGGAATAAATTTAGTGTGCTTGTTAACCACTTAAAAAACAAGAAAATGAACAAAAAAGTATCTGTAACTTTTCTGCTTCTTGCCATACTGTTCACAGTATGCCTGATAGCATCCAATCTCTTTGCGACCAAAGTCTTCGCATTGGGTTCACTTACATTGCCGGGAGCCGTGGTAATCTTCCCGCTTTCCTACATCCTTAACGACTGCTTCACGGAAGTCTGGGGCTATCGAAAGGCACGCCTTGTCATCTGGACTGCCTTTGCGATGAACTTCTTCGTGGCTGTCACTGGCCAGCTGGTCGCATTGTTGCCAGGGGCATCATTCTGGGACGGGGCAGAGCACTTCAACTACGTCTTCAGTCTCGCTCCGAAGGTGGCCTTAGCATCATTGCTGGCATTCCTTGCCGGTTCGACATTGAACTCATTGGTGCTGAGCAAGATGAAGGTAGCAACCTCGGGGAAGGGCTTCTCTGTCAGGGCCATCCTTTCTTCGCTGGCCGGAGAACTGCTGGACTCGCTGATCTTCATGCCGATTGTCTTCTGGGGCACTCCGCTTCGCGCTCTTGCGATGATGATGCTTGCTCAGGTGACATTCAAGGTCTGCTACGAAATCGTTATCCTGCCGGTTACAGCGGCTGTCGTCAAGGCTCTCAAGAAGAGCGAAGGAGTGGATGAGTATGATGTCAATATATCATACAATCCGTTCAGAATCACAGATTTATAATAATTTTTGGCATTCCGTCGAGGGTCTTTGCACACTGCCCTTGCCGGAATGCCGCAATTCATTGAAATATGTCAGAAGGAAGAGAACTTGAGGGTCTGCAGTCCCTCGGCAACAAGACCGATTACAAGATGGATTATGCTCCGGAGGTGCTGGAAACCTTCGAGAACAAGCATCCTGAGAATGATTACTGGGTACGTTTCAACTGCCCTGAATTCACCAGCCTCTGTCCGATTACGGGGCAGCCCGACTTTGCGGAAATCCGCATCAGCTATATCCCGGACCGCAGGATGGTCGAGAGCAAGAGCCTCAAGCTCTATCTCTTCAGTTTCCGCAACCACGGGGATTTCCACGAGGACTGCGTCAACAAGATAATGAAGGATCTGATCAGGCTGATGGACCCGAAATATATCGAGGTGACCGGCCTTTTCACTCCAAGAGGAGGCATATCGATTTTCCCTTATTGCAATTACGGCCGTCCCGGGACCAGATACGAGGCGCTGGCGGAGCAGAGGTTTGCCGTCCACGAGTAGGACGACGGGATTCTCTTATATCAGTTCGGCCTCTTCGACTTTGTCGCAGTTGCCGGTCTTGTCCTGCAATCCGATGCGGGAGAATGCCCTGATTATGAAATAAAGCATTGCAATGCAGGCTGCGGCGATTCCGATGTATGCGGGGGCGGACATTATGTCCAGGAAGTTCTCCGCATCCTTGAAGGTATCCAGATTGCTGAAAATCAATGCGAATGTATTGTTGGTGAAATGCATCAGCATTGTCAGTTTCAGTGAGCCGGTCCTGTAATAGACATATCCGAAGAGGCAGCCGAGGGCGAATGCCGGGAGTGCCTGCCAAGGGTTGAGATGTATCAGCCCGAAGAACAGAGAGGAGAGAATGATGGCGTATGCCGGTCTTATACCGCGCTGCCCGTCCTCTCCTTTTCTCTTGAAGTTCAGCAGTCCGCGGAGCACCATTCCGCGGCAGAGCCATTCCTCGAAGAACGGTGCGAAAATCGAGACGCAGAGGAAATTCATCCATATGCGGCCTTCAACCATATTGTTCAATGCTGTCTCAAGCCACTCAGGCATAGGAGGCATCAGGGAATTGATGCCGTCCATCGTGAAGGCGAGGGACAATGTCCCGGCGACGACCAGTGCGCAGCATCCGATGAATCCCGCCTTGCCGAAATGTTCGCTGTCCAGGGCGATGCCTTCTTCGAACATTGAACTGCGGAGGCTCTTGCTCTGGGCGTAGAGCATAGGCGGCAGAAACATCAGCGGATAGGAAATCAGCATCATCGCATCCTGGCCGGCTCCGGGGAGGCATAGCAGGAAAATAAAGCCCACCACGTTGCCGAGCAGGGCCCCGGCCAGCAGAAGAATTGTCAATACCAATATGCCGCCCGGCCCCGGGATGAAATGTGAATGCTCGGAGAGTATGTCGTAGTTCTTTTCGTGACGCAGTGTCCTTTTCATGAGATGCTGATTATTATGTGAGTTGCAGAGTATGAAAAAGGCGGCCGGCCGTGGAGGTCAGCCACCTTTGGATATTATTCTGAATTATTTCTTGTACAGAGGGGTCGGATAGACGCCGTTGTCGGCGAACTCCTGGAACTTGGCAACGACTGCAGGCCTGTCCTCCTTGTAGGTTACGCCGAACCAGTGTGACGGAGTGGAGAGAACGTCGGTCTTCGCCTCGCCTGACTTGATCATGCAGTCTATGGCGTAAGGAATGTAGAATTCCTTCTTGAGTTCCTTGCTGTTGGCCTCGAGGAACGACTCGAATATCCTGCCGCTCTTCTCGAAATAGTCAGGAGTGAATCCCCACATGTTCATTGAGCAGAGAGCATTGGCAACGAGCTCGATATGTGTCTCGCCGGTAACTGAATTGTCTCCGTAGACCTTGCCGTCGGCCTCCTTGGCAATGTTGAGGTGCTCTGCGACATTGGTCAGATGCTGGTCTTCGTCATATGAGCAGATGCCCCTGGACACGCCGCCGGACTCTGAGAGAGTATGGTCAAGCTCGAATCCCACGATGCTGTAGACACCCTCGCTGTTCTCGTGGGCGCGAAGCCAGTCGCCGAGAATGCGGAATGAATCCTTGCCGTAGTAGTCGTCTCCATTGATTACCGCGAATGGCTCCTTGACAACATCCCTTGCCATAAGCACCGCGTGCGCTGTACCCCATGGCTTCTGTCTCTCCGGATTCATTGTGAAACGCTCCGGAATCTTGTTGAGCTCCTGAGTCACGAACTGAAACTCGAGCGGCTCCCCGTCAATGCATTTGACATTGCTGTATTTCTCGCGGACCGTCTGCTCGAACTGCTCCCTGAAATACTCCCTGACGATGTATACGACCTTGCCGAAGCCTGCCTGCACAGCATCGTAAATGGAATAGTCAATGATTGTTTCACCATTCGGACCGAGACCGTCCATCTGTTTCAATCCGCCGTAGCGGCTGCCCATTCCGGCAGCAAGTACAAGTAATGTTGGTTTCATGTTCAGTTTATTCTTATATTCAGCAAATTTAATTATTTTTGCAGAGAAACAGAAATTTTCGTATTGAAATGGTGAAATTGAAGGATATCCTGAACGGGCCGCATAGGTTTTCATTTATGTTCCTGGCAGTGATTACCATAGGCTTTTTCATCAAAATCCTTTTCCTTGGAGAGAGCAATCTGGTCAACCTGGTTAAAGTCAAGTTTGAACTTATGCGCCAGAAGGACGAGATCGAGCGGTATCAGAAGGAAATTGACGAGATGGACGCACGTATCAATATGCTTCAGCACAACCGGGACACGCTTGAGAAATTCGCCCGGGAGCAATTCTATTTCGCCGCGCCGGGAGACGATGTCTATATTATCGAATAATGAGAGAGAATGAGAGAAGCCTGTATCCACTGCGCTTTGAGCCGCAGACGACGGATACGGGATGGGGAACTGAGACCCTGCTTGTAGGAGATCTGGGATTTGCCGAGTCAGTGGCCGCAAACGGCTGGCTTGCGGAAAGTTCGCTTGAGGATATACTCGAGACTTATCTGGAGAGAGTCGTCGGGGACAATGTCTATTCGTATTACGGTAGGCAGTTTCCGCTGATGGTCAAGAAGATTTCCGTAACCGGGAAAATGCCGGTCACGGTATGTCCTGATGACCGGACAGCGGAGGAGAGGTATGACACATTGGGCAAGTTCAAGCTATGGTATGTGCTCGATGCCGAGCCCGGAAGCCGTTTGGAGATGGGCTTTTCAAGGGCGCTGGAGGCATCTGAACTTTATGAAAGATGTCAGAATGGCAGTCTGGAAGAGGTTCTGAATCATGTGACACCTGTGAGGGGCGATGTCTTTCTCATCCCTCCGGGCCTGGTTCACTCTGCAGCCGATGGAGTTCCGTGGTCATGGTAATGGCTGTCCTGACAGGTGTCTACGTGCTTATCGGAGGATACATGGCGACAGCTATCAACGACTTCATTCAGGGAATGATCATGCTGGGCGGTATTGTAATGGTAATTCTTGCAGTACTGAATGACAACGGCGGGTAGGAAAAAGCTGCCTGCTGAAACTGCTATGCCAACAAAAGGCAGAAAATCCTAAAAACAACATCATCTACATCGACAAGGAGAAAC
>SFPH01000095.1 GCA_004552115.1 Bacteroidales bacterium | reverse complement strand
GTCTTGAGACACACCGACTTGCCACCTGCGTTCGGGCCCGAGATCAGAAGTATGTGCTTCTGCGGGGTCAATGTCGCCGTAAGCGGCACGATTTCCTTCCTTTCCCTTTTCAGGGAGCGTTCCAGGAGAGGATGCCTGGCCTTCCGGAGGCTCATTTCCCCATTGTCCGATATGATCGGCATTCCGGCCACGAAATCCAATGCTGTCTGTGCCTTGGAAATGAGAAAATCCATCTCTCCTATGCAGACGGCCCCTTCCAGCAGGCCCGGAACGAAAGGCCTCAGCCAGTCGCTGAATTCGTACAGGATGCGGGCTATCTCCCGTCCCTCCGCGAAATGAAGCTCGTTGATTTCATTGGTAAGTTCCACTATTTCAGCCGGTTCGATGAATGTGGTCTTGCCCGAGGCGGACTCGTCATAGACGAAGCCCTGGATTTTTCTCTTGTTGGCGCTGCTTACCGGAATGAGCATTTTCCCGTCCCTCATGACGACTGCGGCATCGCTCTCCACAATGCCCTCGCTCTGGGCCTTCTTCAGAAGGGCCCCGATGCGCCTGGATACCGCACCTTCCTTTTCCCTGAGCTGCTTCCTTATGTCGTAAAGCCCGTCCGACGCCGTATCCTTGACGTTCCCGAACTTGTCCAGGATCCTGTCTATCTCCCTGAGCACCTCGGGAAAGAGGCCGACGCCGGATATCATTCTCTTCAGATTCGGATAGACGCCGTCCTTGATGCCGTTGAAGAAAGCCGTGATTTTCCGCAGGGTGTCCAGCATTGTCCTGAGCTTCCCGAGGCAGGCGAGGTCGATATTGGCTCCGGGATTCTCCAGCATTTCCAGGAATCCGATGCAGTCAATGTACCCGTTGGCGGGGAAGGACTCCTCGAACATCACGATGAGCCTCATCTCGTCGGTGAGCACAAGCCGCCTGCGTATTTCCCTGGCGTCATTGGAGAACTCCTCCATTGCCGCCTTTTCCGCCGCGTATTCGGTGCTGCACCGGTCAGAGATTATCTTCCTGATTCTGTCAAACCCGAGTTGTGATTCTAACTTCGCCGTATCCATCATTTTGCTCAATGCTCCGCATATTCCTGCCCTTACCCGCCAGTCTGCGCCGGCCTTCTGTCCCTCCCGGTTCTCATCCGTTGCTGGACATGGAGGACCCAAGAAGCAGTTTCAATTCGTTTATGTTACTGATGCTCTGCAGGTTGCCATTCCTTCCGAAGGATATTCCACCTGTCTCTTCCGAAACCACGATCACATCCGCATCGGTTTCTTCCGTGATTCCGATGGCCGCCTTGTGCCTCATTCCGTAGCTTGCCGGGATATCCTGCCGGGAAGTGATCGGCAATGTGCACCTGGCGGCCTCTATTCTCCTCCCAGAGATTATCATCGCTCCGTCGTGGAGAGGGGAGTTCTTGAAGAAGATGTTCATTATCAGCCTCCTGTTGATGCGGGAATCTATTCTGTCCCCGGTCTCCGCCACGGATTCGAGAGTGTTGGACCGGGTCAGGACGATCAGTGCGCCTGTCTTCTGCTCCGACATTGTCCTGCAGGCTTCGGTGATTTCATTGACATCGCTGCTGTCAGCCTGATGCTCCTCGCGTCCCAGAAGGCGGTTCATCAGCGCCCGTCCCTTCCTGCCGAGGCTTGTTCCGCTGCCCAGACGCATCAGGAAATGCCGTATTTCCGGCTGGAAAATCACGATGAGGGCAATGACGCCCACGTCGATGAAAGTCGCAAGCAGGGAACTCATCAGCTTCATCTTCAATGCGTCCGCCACCACTTTCAGAAAGAATATGGCAATGATGGCAATGAAGATGTTGACCACGGAGGAGTCCTGTATCCATCTGAACACCAGGTAAATGATCAATGCGACAAGCAGGATGTCCAGCACGTCTGTAAATGAGAATTTCAAGAATCCGAATATGTCCAGCAGCATCAGCATGAGTTTTCAGTCTTTGTCGTCGTCTCCTCTTCGGAACTCCTCACAAATTTACATATAAAATATGAAAATACTGCCAATGTGCCCGATTAATTTGCCGGAGGCCGCTGACCCGGATGCGGCCCGCAGCCGGCGATGTAAAAAATGGCAAAATTTTCACGTAACTGATTGAAAATTGAAAAATTAGTCGTATATTTGCAGCCCGCAAAAATGTGCGGAATACGATAAAGTATTAATAAACAATTAATTAACAAAACCAATGCCTGGATTAATTGGAAAGAAAATCGGAATGACTTCCGTTTTCGGTGCTGATGGAAAGAATATTCCATGCACCGTCATTGAGGCTGGTCCGTGTGTTGTTACGCAGCTCCGTACGGTAGAAAAAGATGGTTATGCCGCCGTACAGCTCGCCTATGACGAAACCACAGAAAAACACGCCAGCGCCCCTCTCAAAGGGCATTTCGCAAAGGCAGGAACCACTCCTCACCGCAAACTCGTAGAGTTCCCTGCGGATTTCAAGGGAGAGCTGAAATTAGGCGACAGCCTGACAGTCGCTGACATCTTCGAAGGTGTCGAGTATGTCGATGTCGTCGGTACTTCCAAGGGAAAGGGTTTCCAGGGAGTCGTTAAGCGCCACGGCTTTGCCGGTGTGGGCGGTGCTACCCACGGTCAGCACAACAGACTCCGTCACCCTGGTTCAATGGGTGCATCTTCATGGCCTTCACGTGTATTCCCGGGTATGAGAATGGCCGGTCACATGGGCAATGAGAGAGTGAAGGTGTTCAACCTTCAGGTAGTAAAGGTAATCCCTGAGAACAACCTTATCGTAGTGAAGGGCTCTGTACCTGGAGCCAAGGGTTCATATGTTATCGTGGAGGATTAATTATGGAATTGACAGTTAAGAAGATTGACGGAACAGAGTCCGGAAAGAAGGTCGTTCTCGATGAGAAGGTTTTCGGTATCGAGCCTAACGATCATGCCATCTATCTCGATGTCCTCCAGTATCTTGCAAACCAGCGTCAGGGTACGGCGAAGACAAAGGACCGCAGCGAGGTGTCTTACAGCACCAAGAAGCAGGGTCGCCAGAAGGGCGGCGGCGGTGCGCGTCACGGCAGCATCAAGGCCAATATCTACGTAGGCGGAGGCCGTGCACACGGTCCGAGACCGCGTGACTACTCCTTCAAGCTCAACAAGAAGCTCAAGGCACTTGCAAGATTCTCTGCCCTTACCTACAAGGCACAGGAGAACAAGATTATCCTCGTGGAGCCATTCGCAATGGAGGCTCCTAAGACAAAGGAATTCTTGCAGATCCTTTCAGCTATCCAGGCGGGCGACAGGAAAGTGCTTTTCGTTCTTCCTGAGAACTCAGCCAACATTTACCTTTCATCACGCAACCTCGAGAATGTGAAGGTGATTTCAGTGAATGAGATCAACACCTACGCCATCATGAACGCGCACTCGCTCGTTCTCGTTGACGGTGTACAGGATATCCTTTCTTCAAGAGTAAGCCGCTAAAAAGATTGAGAGATGGGAATTATCATTAAGCCAATAGTAACAGAAATGATGACGGCTCAGGGCGAGAAGTTGAACCGTTATGGATTCATTGTGGACCGCAAGGCGAACAAGATTCAGATCAAGGCCGCAGTAGAGGCCATGTACAATGTATCTGTCGCTTCAGTCAACACTTTGAACTACCACGGGAAGAGAAAATCCCGTTACACCAAGGCCGGAATGATCAAGGGCCGTATGAACCACTTCAAGAAGGCATACGTGACACTTGCCGGCGAGGACAAGATTGATTTCTACAGTAATATTTAAGGAGGGAAGCAATGGCAACAAGAAAATTCAAACCGATGACTCCTGGTACCAGGGGAATGGTCATCAGCGCTTTTGACGACATCACCGCCAAGAAGCCGCACAAAGCATTGCTTGAGCCTCTCAAGAGCACAGGTGGACGCAACAATACCGGTCAGATGACTGTACGCTACATCGGCGGCGGTCACAAGAGAATGTACCGTATCATCGACTTCCATCGTGCAAAGGATGATTGCAAGGCAACTGTTCTTACAATCGAGTACGACCCGAACCGCAGCGCGCGCATCGCGCTCGTTCAGTACGAGGATGGCGAGAAGAGATACATCATCGCCCCTAACGGACTGAAGGTAGGTCAGGTCATCGAGTCCGGTTCAGGAGTCGCTCCTGAGGTCGGCAACACTCTTCCTCTTGGGGAAATTCCGGTTGGTACCCTCGTTCACAACATCGAGCTCCGTCCTGGTCAGGGTGGCGCAATGGCCCGCTCAGCAGGTACTTACGCACAGCTCGCTGCACGTGAAGGAAACCACGCCATTCTCCGTCTGCCTTCAGGCGAGACCAGGATGGTCCTCGTTTCCTGCCGCGCTACCGTGGGTGTGGTATCAAATCCAGAACACAATTTGGAGTCGTCAGGCAAGGCTGGCCGCAGCAGATGGCTCGGCAGGCGTCCTCACAACCGTGGTGTCGTAATGAACCCTGTTGATCACCCGATGGGTGGTGGTGAAGGACGTGCATCCGGAGGTCATCCTAGGTCCCGCAAGGGTCTTCCTGCAAAGGGCTACAAGACACGTAATCCTAAGGCTGCTTCAAACAAGTTCATCATTGAAAGAAGAAAGAAATAAACGGAATTAAACTTTAGAGATTATGAGTCGTTCATTAAGAAAAGGTCCATATATCCAGGAAGCTCTGGAAAAAAGAATTCTTGCTATGAATGATGGCAGCAAGAAGAAAGAGGTCGTGAAGACTTGGTCACGCGCAAGCATGATCTCTCCTGACTTCGTTGGTCACACTATCGCGGTTCATAACGGGAACAAGTTCATTCCTGTTTATGTAACTGAGAACATGGTAGGCCACAAGCTCGGAGAGTTCGCTCCAACTAGGACTTTCAGAGGCCATTCAGAGAGGTAATAACGCTTAATTGATCAGAAATTATGGGAAAACGTAAAAGATTGATGGCCGAAAGACTGAAAGAGATTAAGCAGCAGACAGCTATCGCAAAGGCTAACGATGTGCCTTCATCTCCCCGCAAGATGCGTCTCGTCGCAGACACAGTGAGAGGCGTGGAAGTGAATCGCGCACTTGACCTTCTCAAGTTCTCGAAGAAAGCCCCTTCAGTGGTTCTCGAGAAGCTTCTCCGCAGCGCTATTGCGAACTGGGAGTCCAAGAATCAGGACAAGGCCAAGGAGCTGGACAACGGAAATGTATATGTCAAGACAATAATGGTAGACGAGGGACGCACCCTCAAGAGAATCCGCCCTTGCCCTCAGGGCCGTGCCGGCAGGATCCGCAAGCGTTCCAACCACGTCACCATCATTCTCGATGTAAAGAAACCAACAACAGTGGAGGAATAAAAAATGGGACAGAAGACTAATCCTATTAGCAACAGAATCGGTATCACCCGTGGTTGGGTCTCTAACTGGTGTGGTGGTAATTATGCTGAGAAAATTGCGGAGGACTACAAGATCCGCAAGTATCTCGTGAACCGTCTTGCAAACGCAAGCATTTCCAAGATTGTCATTGAGAGGACTCTCAAGCTCATCACTGTGACAATCCAGGCTGCAAGGCCGGGTGTGATCATCGGAAAGGGCGGAAGCGCCGTTGACAAGCTCAAGGAAGAGCTCAAGAAGGTCACAAAGAAGGAGGTTCAGATCAACATCTTCGAGGTAAGAAGGCCGGAAGTTGACGCCAATATCGTCGCTGACAGCATCGCACGCCAGATCGAGGGCCGTGTATCCTACAGAAGGGCTATCAAGATGGCCGTATCTACCGCAATGCGCGTAGGTGCCGAGGGTATCAAGGTTCAGATCAGCGGCCGTGTAGGTGGCGCCGAGATGGCAAGAAGCGAGATGTTCAAGGAAGGACGTACTCCTCTCCATACATTCCGTGCCGATATCGACTATGCTCTTGCAGTGGCTCACACCAAGGTAGGCGCTCTCGGTATCAAGGTATGGATCTGCAACGGCGAGGTTTACGGAAAGAAGGATCTTTCTCCTAACGCCGGTGTGGCAGCTGCAGCAGCACAGCCTCAGGGCCAGGGACGTCAGGGCCGCGGAGACCGCGGACAGCGTCGTGGCGGAAGAGGCCGTCGCGGCCAGGATTCAGAGAGATAATCTGAACACACGATATCCAGGATTCCTCTTCGGAGGAGTCTGTAATTTACGGGACAATCTATATGGTTGTCCCGTTTTTATATTCCTTTTCGACTGACGGATAAATATATTCACACTTCACTGTGCGCCGTGTCGGCAGATTTGCTATCTTTGCGGAATTAAACTTCATTTGATGAAAGATCAATTCGCATTTCTTTCCCAGAAGAAATTCTGGATCGAGATAGTGGCGCTTGTGGCAGCCCTTCTCGTCGGCGCGGCCGCAGTCTATTATTTCCTCATACCGGGGAATCTCATACTTGGCTCCATATCAGGTCTTGCAATGGTCATATGCTCTCTTCTGGAGTCTGCCGGGATAGCCATGAAGGTATCAGTCATGGTGTTGATACTCAATGCATTCCTTCTGATTCTCGCATATGTTTTCCTCGGTCCGGAAGTTGGACTCAAAACCATCATCGCATCCCTTCTCCTCGGTCCGTTCATGGATTTCTGGGCCTGGATATGCCCCTATGACAGGCTCATCGAGCCGGGTTTGACATCAGTCATGGGAGACCCGATCTTCGACCTCCTGGGGTTCGTCCTTCTTCTCGGCGCGTCGCAGGCATTCCTGTTCCGCATCAACGCCTCCACAGGCGGCCTCGACATCGTCGCAATGATAATGAAGAAATATCTCCATTGGGATATCGGTACATCCGTGACCGTATCCGGTGTCATTGTCTGCCTCAGTTCCTTCCTCGTCAATCCTTTCAGGCTGGTCGTCATCGGCCTGATCGGTACCTGGTTCAACGGCATTGTGGTGGACTATTTCACCGTCAGCCTGAACAAGCGCAAGAGAGTCTGCATCATCAGCAATGAATATGAGAAAATCCGCCAATATATCATCAGTACACTATGCCGTGGCTGCAGCATGTACGAGGTCAAGGGCGGATTCAAGGAGACTCCGGGTGTCGAGATTCAGACAATATTGACCCAGGGCGAGTTCGCCTCGCTTATGGAATTCGTCCGCAAGGAGGATATACACGCATTCATCACCGCCGGGAACTGCAGCGAAATCTACGGACTCTGGCGGCCGAACCGCAAGAAGGTCAACTTATGAAGTGCAGATGCGGTAAAGGCCTCGTGCTGACGCCTCCCGGCAGTCGGATACTTCTTCACGCCTGCTGTGCGCCCTGCTCGTCCGC
>SFPH01000094.1 GCA_004552115.1 Bacteroidales bacterium | reverse complement strand
GGAGATATACAGGCTCTCCATTGGCGATGGAGCCCTTGATGCACTTGATCAGCTCCTCAACAACTGGCTGAACTTTACTTTTTTCAACTCCGGTCTCTTTTGCGACCGCATTGACGATCTCTGCTTTTGTCATGATAACAATTATTTATATTATACGTACTTACGATTGTTATGAATTACAAAGTTAATAGTATTTTCTTTATATTCAAACAATTTCGCAATTAAATTACTATTTTTGCGAAAGGAATCCTGCTTTGGAGGACTGCCTCAGCAGGGGTTGTCCCCAGCAATTTTCCTGCCATTGCTGTCATCGGATGCTGTGGCACGGAGATTGACCTAGGATGACAGCGCTTCCGTGCGGCCTTCCATATTGACAAAATGGCAGACGGAAGAGGGGTCGGTGCGCAAATCGCCGACAGGAAGCGCCGATACCTATATATATTCATTGTAATCCAAAGAATGATGAAAGATTTCAACAGCGATATTTTTGCACCCGCAGGAGCGGAAGTGAGCATCATACCGGTTGCATCCGGGGAAATGCCGGGAAAGGTGGAAACGGCATCTCTGCCTGACACCCTGCCGATTCTGGCATTGAGGAATGCGGTCCTCTTCCCCGGGGCCGTTTACCCGATAACCATCGGAAGGGAGAAGTCCATGAAGCTCATCGATGAGGCCTACAGGAAAAACGGCATCATCGGGGCAGTACCTCAGAACGACGTGATGGTGGAGGACCCGATGGAAGATGACCTCTTCCCATACGGAACCGCAGCCAGGATCATCAAGACCTTCGAGATGCCGGACGGCACAGTGTCGGCGGTTCTTCAGGGCCTGAAGAGGTTCGAGATGGGCGGCATGGTGTCCACCGAGCCATATCTGAAGGCCAGGGTACAGTATCTTGAAGACATCGATGCGGACATGTCGCATCCTGACATCAGGGTCATAGCCGATTCGCTGAAGGAGAAGGCCTCGGAAATCATTGCCTCGGCATCGTTCGCCCCGAAGGAGGCCGCCAGCGCCGTAAGGAACATCGACGATTTCACATTCCTGGTAAACTTCATAGCGACCACCATCGACGTGGAGAATTTCGCCGACAAGGTTGACCTTCTCAAATACGAGTCCATGAAAGTCAGGGCGATGAAGCTCCTTAACGTACTTGAGGTCCAGCTTCAGCTGCTGCATATCAAGAACGAGATCAACACCAAGGTCAAGTCCGAGATCGACCAGCAGCAGAGGGAGTACTACCTCAACAACCAGCTCCGCACCATCCAGGAAGAGCTCGGAATGGATGAGGACGAGGACATCGAGAAGCTCAAGGCCGAGGCCGACAAGAAGGACTGGAACAAGGAGGTGAGGGAAATCTTCAACAAGGAACTTGCAAAACTCGAGAAATACAATCCTTCGTCACCCGACTACAGCATACAGTACAATTATATAAAGTTCATGCTCGAACTCCCCTGGAATCATATTTCCAAGGACAATCTCGACCTCAGGCATGCCGCCAAGGTCCTGGACGCCGACCATTTCGGGCTGGAGAAGGTGAAGGAAAGGATCATCGAATATCTCGCCGTGCTCAAGCTCAGGGGAGACATGAAATCCCCTATTCTCTGCCTCTACGGGCCTCCGGGCGTGGGCAAGACCAGCCTCGGGAAGTCCATTGCAAGGGCACTCGGCAGGAAATACATCAGGATTTCCCTCGGTGGAATGCACGACGAGGCCGAGATCAGGGGTCACAGGAAAACCTACGTGGGAGCCCTTCCGGGCAGGGTCATCAACGGCATCGCAAGGGCCGGCACATCCAACCCGGTAATGGTGCTCGATGAGATCGACAAGCTTGGCAGCGATTTCAAGGGAGACCCTTCGTCCGCGCTTCTCGAAGTGCTGGATCCGGAGCAGAACGGCACCTTCCACGACAATTATCTCGACATCGACTACGATCTCTCGCACGTGCTTTTCATTACCACGGCCAATGATATCTCCACCATTCAGCCAGCCCTTCTGGACAGGATGGAGCTCATCAACGTCTCAGGGTATCTGGCAGAGGAGAAGATGGAAATCGCAAAGAAGTTCCTCCTCCCGAAAGAGCTGAAAGAGCACGGAATCGACAGCCACAAGCTGAAGATCGACAAGGCGGCGATGTCGGAAATCATTGACAAATATACCCGCGAGTCAGGTGTGCGTGGTCTGGAGAAGCAGATTGCCAAGATCGCCAGGGTGACCGCAAAGAAGATTGCAATGGAAGAGGAGGTGCCGGCCACCATAAAGAAGGAGCATCTCAGGGAATACCTCGGACTTCCTACCTCATTCCACGACAAGCAGGAGGGCAATGAGGGAGTGGGGGTCGTCACAGGACTCGCCTGGACACAGATGGGTGGAGAAATCCTCTTCGTGGAGAGTTCCGTAAGCGAAGGCAAGGGCCAGCTCTCGATGACCGGAAATCTCGGCAACGTGATGAAGGAATCGACCACCATCGCATTCCAATACATAAAGGCGCATCCGGAAATGGCCGGGCTCACCCCGGAGGAGTTTGACAAGAAGGACATCCACGTCCACGTGCCTGAAGGCGCAGTCCCGAAAGACGGGCCGTCGGCGGGCATAACCATCGTGTCCTCAATGCTTTCCGCACTGAGGAAGCAGCCTCTCCGCAAGGGAGTCGCAATGACTGGGGAAATGACATTGAGGGGGAAGGTGCTGCCAGTTGGAGGCATCAAGGAGAAGATTCTCGCAGCCAAGCGGGCCGGAGTGAAGACCATTATCATCTCCGAGGAGAACCGCAAGGATATCGAGGACATCAACGAGGTGTACATCAAGGGATTGAACTTCGTCTATGTCAATACTATCGACGACGTGGTCAAGGCCGTTTTCGCCTGAAGCCGCGCTTTCTGAAAACATAAGTGATGGACGTCAGGATTGAAGCCTCCTGGAAGGAGGCGCTCAGAGAGGAATTCGGGAAGCCGTATTTCATGTCTCTTGCACAGCAGCTCCACAGGGAGAAGGCTGAGGGAAGGCTTATTTTCCCTCCGGGCAATGAGATTTTCAAGGCTTTCGAGCTGACCCCGGTGGACAAGGTGAAAGTGGTGATTCTCGGACAGGACCCTTACCACGGCCCGGGTCAGGCCATGGGGCTTTCGTTCTCCGTCCCTGCCGATGTCCCGGTACCGCCGTCCCTCAAGAATATCTTCAAGGAGATCGAGAGCGACCTTGGAATCAGGATGAGCGGCTGCCCGGACCTGAGGAAATGGGCGGAGCAGGGAGTTCTTCTGCTCAATGCCGTCCTCACCGTGAGATGCGGGGAGCCCGCATCCCACAGCCGCATCGGCTGGCAGGAGTTCACTGACGCCGTAATACGTTATCTTTCAGATAATCGCGAAGGGATTGTCTTCCTTCTATGGGGCAATTACGCAAGATCCAAGAAAAATCTGATAGACACTTCCCGACACACCGTCCTGGAGGCGGCTCACCCTTCCCCGCTGGCTCGCGGGGCTTTCTTCGGATGCAGGCATTTCTCCAGGACAAATGAAATCCTCACAGCCGAGGGCAAAACACCCATAGACTGGCAACTGTAAATCATCTTATATGAGCAAGGCATTGTTCCCCGGGTCCTTCGACCCGTTTACCGCAGGGCATCTCAACATTCTCAAGAGGGCTCTCACGATGTTTGACGAAGTAGTGGTAGCAGTCGGCATCAACCAGGACAAGCGCGGATTCTTCGACATGGACCAGAGGCTCGACATCATCGGCCAGGCCGTCAAAGGCATCGAGGGAGTGAGCATCATCAAATATGACAATCTTACCGTGGACAAATGCCGGGAACTTGGAATAAGGCATATTGTGCGCGGTGTCAGGAATATGATTGATTTCGAGACGGAACGCTCCATAGCCGATGCCAACAGGAGGCTCGCCCCGGATGTGGAGACCATCATCATCCCTACAGCACAGGAGTTTGCTCATATCTCGTCATCGGCCGTGCGCGACATCCTCCGCCATCACGGGGACACTTCCCTCTTCCTCAGCGAAGGAGTGGTTCTGCCTGAGGTGAAATAATCTCCGACAATGATGAAACACATTGAAATATCGGCAGTTGCAATACTGGCAGCCGGAGCCGGATTGCCGGGCCGCTGACAGCATTGTCCTGGACAGGATTGAGGCTGCCGCACCGGACTCTTCCGCATTGAAGGCGCTGTCCGCAAAACTCGAGACATACGTCAAGGCTATTGAAGGCCTCCCTGCCGAAGAACAGGCTGCGGAATGCGACTTCCTGATTTCAAGCTGCAATGAGCAGGAGACACGGCAATTCGTGGCAACGTGGCTTTACCGCCATTATTACTCCTCCAAGATAATGGGAGTGGAGGCAGTCGCAGTCCACATTGTGGATAAATGGTTCACAAGCGGGAACGCGAGGCCTGAGAGCGATATTGAGCTGATGAATGCCAGGATCTTCGCTGATTTCAACAGGGCCTCCCTCGTGGGGATGCCGGCTCCGGGTCTTACATTGAAGAACAGGGCCGGAGAGGATGTCGATCTGTTCGGGGGCAATGATTCAGTACAGAAGAAAAGGGAGGCAAGGTACAGCGTACTGTATTTCTACGATACAGGCTGCGCAAACTGCCTGATCCAGTCCATCATGCTTCGCAATACCCTGAAGGATATCAAGTTGAATCTCAGACTGATAGCCGTTTACACCGGCTGCGACTCCCTGGCCTGGGACAGATATGTCGGCGAGAAGTTGAGCCCGATGCCGGAGAACGTGGAGACAATGCATCTCTGGGACCCGGAGATGGATTCGGATTTCCAGAGAAAATACGGCATCCTTCAGACTCCGGGAATGTTCCTCATTGACAGGGACGGAATCATCGCCGGAAGGAAACTTGATGCAGGGACATTGGCAATGATGGCGGATGACCTGGCAGAGGAGGAGAATTACAGTTACGGGAATCCGGAGTCGGAAGCTCTGTTTGACAAGCTGTTCTCTACCTTCGAAGGGGAACCGGGCCTGAAGGAGATCAATTCTGTCACTGACCTTCTCGCTTCAAGAACGGCAGGGTCCCCCGCATTCAGGACCACAATGGGAGACCTTCTTTATTACTACTCAGAGCAGCTTACGGGAAAATACAAGGAAGGCAGCGCCTATCTCATTGATAATTACATACTTCCAAACAGGGAAATATGGAGCTCGGAGCACGATTCCCTCTGCGTCCTGTCGTATGCGGACTCATATCTGTCCATCATCTCGAAGGCAAAGCCGGGTTCGGAGATTCCGGACATCAGGGTCACCGGGGTTATGGCAAGGAAGCAGATTCCCGGCAAGTATCTTGAAAGCGGCGACGGCCCAGAGGCCAGGTTCAGGACTTACAGGCTCGACAGGCTGAAACCAGGTACCTTCATTTTCATATTCAACAGCATGTGTTCCGGCTGCCTGCTCGATCTCGAGGCTATACACAGGACAATGGAAGAGGAGCCCAAGCTCAGGGTCCTACTAGTAGATACCCTGAATCTTGACCCGGAAGCGGACAGTGAGGCGGAAAGGCTGTTCGAGGCTTTCGACTTGTCGCTTTTCCCTTACATCCTGAAGACTGGAAGGAAGGGCAAGGTCGCTGAAAGATATCTGGAGGCTGCGGATGTAAGAAACCAGTAACCTCCAGATTCTGAACGCCAGCCGGCAAAGGCCGTAACTGCAGGCTTACTGCAATGTCAATCGGGCACATCCCACCTTGCGGCTGTCCGTGCCTATCATTATGTCGAAATCCCCGGGCTCCACAACGAATCTTGCGGACAGCGGCTCAGACGAGCCGGAAAGATTGTACTGGTCCACTGAATGCCAGCCGAGCATGTCAGGGGTAATATCGAATTCAATCTCAGCACTTTCGCCAGCCTTGAGGAACACCCTCCTGAAGCCTTTGAGCTCCTTGACCGGACGGGTTTCCGACGATACGACATCTCTGATATAGAGCTGTGCCACCTCATATCCGTCATATTCGCCCGTATTGCTGACCGTAACCTTGGCCTTGACCGCTCCATTCACAGTCATCACAGTGTCGGACAATGCAACGGGAGAATACTCAAAGGTGGTATAACTCAGGCCGTAACCGAAAGGATAGAGTGGCTCGTTAGGGCAATCAATCCAGTTGCTGGCATATCTGCGATAATCCTTGCTGTATGCATCCCTGCCGGTATTCTTCATATTGTAATAAACCGGAATCTGGCCGACGCTGAAAGGGAATGACATGGTAAGTTTTCCCGAAGGATTCACATCTCCGAAAAGGACGTCCGTGATGGCATCAGCCGCTTCAGAACCGCCGAACCAGGTCTGCAGGATGGAGGTCATTGCCTCATTTTCCCAGGCAAGCGTCATCGGACGGCCGGAGAAGAGCACCAGGACAACCGGCTTTCCGGTCCCGGTCAAAGATTTCAGCAGTTTCTTCTGGCATTCCGGAAGGCTTATGTCGGTACGGGAACCGGATTCTCCGCTCATATTGGCGGCTTCTCCCATTGCGGCAACAACAACGTCCGAATTCCTGGCGGCGGACACGGCCTCACTGATCATTTCATCCAGAGGACGCCTGTCCCATCGGGAGGCATTCCCGGGCGTTACTATCTTTTCCAATCTCTCATCTTCAAGGATATTGCAGCCCTTCGCATATTTGAGGCTGATTCCATCCATCCTGCGCATCTCGTCCAGCAGTGAAGGATAATTATCCCTGGCGGCCACAGCCCAGCATCCCTGATACTGTACACCGGCATCTGCAAGGGGGCCGACTAGGGCCAGCTTCAGATTTTTGCCGAGCGGAAGCAGCTGCCTGCCGTCAACCTTCCCGTTCTTCAGAAGCACAAAAGTCGAAGCGGCTATCCTGCGGGCTTCAGCACGATTCTCCTCAGTGTATATTCTCTGTTTTCTGGTCGGGTCAAGATATTTGTAAGGGTCGCTGAAAAGGCCGAGTTTCCATTTCGCCTCGAGAATGCGGCGGCAGGCTGCATCTATCTGCCTCATTTTAATCTCCCCTCTTTCAAGTGCCCCGCCAAGGGTCATGCAGCCCGCAGTCACCATATCCATGTCCAGACCTGCATTCAGAGACATCACGGCAGCCTCCTCTCTGGATTCCGCAGCCCTGTGATTGACAAGTTCACCGACAGCATTGTAGTCGGAAACCACAAAGCCGTCAAAGCCCCACTGATTCCGCAGCACTTCGGTAAGAAGCCACCTGTTTGCGGTGGAAGGACAGCCGTTCAAATCATTGAAGGATGTCATCACCGAAGCAACGCCCTCTTCGACGGCAGCCCTGTACGGAGGGAAATACTCGTTGTACATACGCGCCGGGCTCATGTCAACCTCGCGGTAGTCTCTGCCGGACTCTGATGCTCCATAAAGGGCGAAATGTTTCAGACAGGCCAGCATATCGCTATCTTCAGAATAGTCACCGTCGCCCTGATAGCCCCGGACCATGGCGCGCGCATAGAGGCTTCCCAGATACGGGTCCTCACCGAAGCCTTCGGCGCAACGTCCCCATCTCGGGTCACGGGCAATGTCAACCATCGGATTGAAAGTCCAGTTGATGCCGTCCGCCGTAGCCTCAATCGCGGCAATCCTTGCAGCAAGACGCGCATCCTCCGGATTCCACGAGCAGGCAAGGCCCAATGGAATAGGGAATACTGTCTCGTGTCCGTGTATCACGTCCAGTCCGACAAGAAGCGGAATCCCCAGACGGGACTCCTCCACGGCAGTTTTCTGATATAAGAGGACATTCTCATACCCATAAGTATTCAGGATAGCGCCGACTCTCCCGGCCCTGATGTCTTCCAGGACATTCTCACATTTCTGATTGCCTGTTACCACTGATGTGTTCGGAACCGAAGGAAGATTCATCTGCCCCAATTTCTCCTCAAGAGTCATGCGGGACATCAGATCGCTGATGAAGGAATCCATTTCCTTCTCAGATGCTCCTTTATGGGAGCAGGAACACATAAGCAATGCGACAAAGGCCAGGGATGCCGCCCACATTTGAGAATGTCTCTTTTCCATCATTTTCCTGTATTCAGTTGTTTGAAAATTACTATCTCTTCAGATCTGTACGGAGTGCCGCCGGGATGACGTTCTTCCATGCCAAATGTACTCAAAATATATGTCATATACAACTCTGACATCCTGCACAGGCTGTCTTCGAAGTTCTACCTGGGCGTTCCGCTTGAGATGAAGCCGGACTTCCTCGATGGCATCGTGGCATCGCTTCAAGACATGGAAGCAGTCAAGCACGATGGTCGCGTTCGGGAAGACAGATGAGATGATTGCCCGCATGCTACTGGACAGAAACTTACCTCAATGGTGTAGCAGGTTACAAGGTACAGTCCAACGTATCAGGATATAAAGACAACTGGATTTTCCTCCCTAAGGCGGGCATGCGGGACGGAACCACATTGTCGGGTAAGGGAAGCAACGCTACATATTGGTCATCGAACTATAACAAAACCTATCCAAGGACTGCTTATGCATATTGTCTGCCATTTGCTAACGTAGGAGCTTCGTCTCGTTATTCAGCTGAGATTCTCTCCCATGAGAAGGACATACATGATGCAGTCAATTCCGTCGGAGGTCATGAACTTGCAGGTGGAACGCCTTTCCAGGATACTGCTGTCCTCAACCCGGAAAGAAACCTGATAATATGTTTACAGCTCCTTCATATTGGCCGGATCCTCGTGGGTCCACTGAATGACCTCCTTTATCTGAGCATCGGTCGCATGGCCACTTATATAATTGAACAACAATTCCTTATCCATACAACTACTTTATATCCCTATAGTACTTCCCGAGGATTTTGAGAATGGGCTTCTCAATGGATTTCTCCCAGAGCGAGTAGCCGTTGTCATTAGGATGCGTCCTCCGAATTCTTTCTGGGCCGAAGTGTCGAAATTCTCCATCTCCCAGTAAATTGTGCGCTGCACTATGATCGGCTTGCCAGGATGAGCCTTCACCATCCTGTCAATGAAGGGACGGAGACGCTCCTTAATCATTGGAATGTTCGGATTGGAGAATGGATCGAACACATAGGCATCCGCATCTACTTCCTCGAGGACATCGGCGAAATAAGGCTGCATCTTGCAATTTCCGCTGAAACCGAGTGCAATAGGCTGCAGACCTGTACGGCGCATGAACTGAACAGGGTATGACATGCCGGAACGGGCCGTGCTGATGCCGTGCGTGAAACTGCTGCCGTGGAAGACTATCTTATGCCTGAAAGGAGATTCCATCGGGTCAATGTGGGAGGCCCTGGAAACACAGACCTTGCAGGATTTGATATCAGTGTAGAGCGGGAGATAGAGCAGACACTCTTTCTCGCCTTCCGCCATGCATTTCACAATGGTACGGACAGTCTCCTTGTTTTTATGGTCGCGCGGGAAGTCACACATCCCGGCCCAAAGCCATTTCCCGTCCTTCCTGATGTAGAGGTCAAAGCCCCTGTAAGAGCGATAGGAATCCCCGCTTGCCTCGTCGAAGTCCATCTTCACGCCCACGGCATCCGCATCGGTCGTAAAAAGGACGGCAAGGCCCGCAGCGCAGCGGCATTGCATGTTCTCTCCCCTGGTAAAGCCCTTGAACCGGCAGGTGTCAATCCTGTGGTAAGGATTCGGGGTATCGTAGAATGCCTTGCCCACGAGATTGAGTTCCGAAGCCTCGACTTCGAGATTCCACGCCGGATTCTGCGCATAAAGCGGAAGCGTCATCAGAAAAATGACGACTATTGGCAGCAACTTCTTCATTTCTATTTTTCCTTTATATGATAAAACTCATTAACATAAACAGTATCAATACCTTAATGTAGTCTTTCAATGCAATCTTCAGGACCTTCAGCACCTTGGAAATAAGGGATGATATTTTGAAATCCAGGTCCTGAATTTTCCACAATGACACCTCAGCAGGAGCCGATGCACGGTTACGTCATAATGCAGAAAATGAGCGAATAGTGCAATGGCGGCCGGATACAGACATAGCGGGAGTCCGTCCTCGGTCATACAAGCATTATTGCATTGATGTTCCTTCCGCAGGAGCTTCCCTCGCGGCGTGCCGAATAGAACCTTTCGTCAATGTAGGTATCAATGTCCGAAACGCTTATGTTCCCCTCTGCCACTCCGCACTCGATAAGTGAATGGCGCACGCACTCCTTCAGGTCAAGGTGATGGCCGCCTTCCATCGTCCCTTCCTTCCGAGCTCCCCTGAACGACCATACCCTGTCTATCGGGAATCCTGATTCCTTGAACGTCAGGGCCACCTCCTCCCCTACCTGGAAGCTGTCATAGCCTATGCCCGGACCTATAACGGCCCTGATATCCTCCGGATGGGAACCGAACAGGCGGCACATTTCCAGCACGGTCTTCTTGCTGATCATGTTGACCGTCCCTCTCCATCCGCTGTGCGCTGCGCCTATGGCCCTGTGCACAGGATCATACAGCAGGACAGGTATGCAGTCCGCTGTCCTGACACCGATGGCGACACCCTGAAGGTCCGTCACCAGGGCATCTACCCCTTCGAGGTCCTCCCTTGTAAGTCCCGGCCTGTCCACGTGGGCCACCACCGTCGAGTGGGTCTGGTGAGGCTGTACCACCGCACAGGGCAGCGGCACGTCCCGTCCCGCAGTGAAGGCTCGCACTCCCCCACCCATATCGAATTCGAGAAGTCCTGTCATAGGCATCTTCCTATTTATGCTTG
>SFPH01000093.1 GCA_004552115.1 Bacteroidales bacterium | reverse complement strand
CCTACCCATCATGAGGCGGATATATCAAAGATGATTGATACGGCCACAGAAAGAATTGCCGAGTATAAGGGGAAATCAGTCAACCCTCTCAAGCGCCAGCGCAAGTATGCCGGACTTACCCAGAAGGAACTGGCCGAAAGATCCGGAGTTAAGGTCAGGATGATAAAGGCATATGAGCAGGGCAATCAAGACATATCAAAAGCAGAGGCTAGGAGCGTCATTAAACTGGCAAGAGCCCTTAATTGTCTTCCAGAAGATCTTCTGTCATAGATGATAGCTCGTCCGTAATAAGTATTCCAGGAGGCATCTTATAAGAGAACGTTAGGAGAGCGCTTCCTTGCCGAATACGACATTCCGGAATGAGATTCTCACGACTAAAGCCATCGGATTTATAGGATTCCGGTGGCTTTTTTACTTTGTTGTGGCCTTAATGTTTAACAAATCCTGACCGCATTCAGGGCATCCCTTACCTTGTTCTCTTCATCGCTACCCCTTGTCGATAGACGGATAAGCGGAATACCATACTTCTTGAAAATGCCGTCCTTTTTCATATCCCGAGAATGTTGGACGCTGCCTTCCCTGTGGTAGGCATATCCGTCGGTCTCGACGCCTAACACCGGTTTGTGCGTTACCCTGTCAATGATGAGGAAATCCACATGAGTCCCGTCGTGCGAGACGTAGGCCTTCTCGTTGTCGTCCATAAGGGATGTGTCGCGAAATATCTCCCGCAGGGGAATATGACACACGACGCGATAAGAATCGAGATACGGCTCGTTAAGAATAGAGGATATCATATCGTATGTCAAGTTCTCAGAATCAAATTCTGACACCCTCCTCTTGCCTCGCAACATCTCCAGACGCATCTCGGTGTACTGGCTGTACAGATAGTCGAAGATTGAACTGACCTTACTTTCGTTGACCGAGCAGTTGTTGTACGCCATATAGTCCAGGAGCGCCTGTATATTCCCCTGACGCTCCTGAGGATTGCCGCTAACGACGAGGTGAAAGCGCTTCTTGGCTCTGGACACCGCAACATTGACCATATTGAGTTTGTCCGTGAAGTCGGATACCTGGTTATCAACGACACTGAGGATGATGGCGTCTTTCTCCCTTCCCTGATACTTGTGCACAGTGGCACACTCGATGCCGGGAATCTGTTTGTTAAACTCCTTCACCTGGTTCTTGTACGGGGTGATGATGCCGATGTCGGAGATGTCTTTGAGGCCGGGGAGTACCTCCTGCTTGATGACGTCTATCTCCCGCTGATTAAAGTGACCGACGGCGTGGTTACCTTCCACGGTCTTCGTGGCTGTCAGAACATCCTTCTCGCCGTTGTCCCGCGTCATCACCACGAGACGTCCGCCATAGAATTTCTGGTTGCAGAAACCGATGATGCGCGGATGACAGCGGTAATGCTCGCGGAGCAGTGTATGAGGCGCGTCCGCGATAGCTTCGCAGGCGGTATGGAGCAGGCTATGGTCAGCTGAGTTGAAATAGTCCGGGATATCCGACGATCGCCGGATCTCCTCGAGTTTCGCTTCCGCCTCCGCGGTCACGACGTTCGGCAATTGGAGGGCGTCGCCTACGATGACGGCATTCTTCGCACACAGCAGGGCGAGGAAGCCCGTCTCGAGAGAGACCTGCGACGCCTCGTCCATAATTACATAGTCGTAGAGCATATTCTCCGGAAGACATCTGATGCAGGAGAAGGTCGTGCTCAGTACGACGGGATATTGGGCCGTAAAGTCCTTTCCCCGGGAGAGTATGTCCCTATCGAAGCGAAAGCGTTTGCGCCCGTTTCTATAACGCATTGACAGGGCTGCCTTGAATATCCTCAACGATTCGTCGGTAAGAGTTTTTGTAAGTTCATCTGCATTGAGGGATTCGAGTTGCCTGCGCACCTCCCCGTACTCCTCGTCAATCTCCAGGATGCGGTTGTGGTAATAGAGGGCGTGCAGTTCCCGCAGAAGAGGCGTGATGTCAGTGGCGTCAAAGTTGTTCTCGAGGCCCCAGCGACGACGGCACTGAAACTTGAGCCACCAAAGCTTCAGGCGGGTGAAGATGTTGCGTTTCCGGTTCAGAGAATCTTCGACCTGCTGCTGGAGATGAACCCATAGCCAGAGCACCTTGTCGGAAGGTACCCTCTTTAACATCATAGTGTCGAGGTCTATGCCCTCATCCTGACAGAAGTGCTGCTTCTCAAGTTTGACGTCGTAGCGTTCCTGGCGGAGCACTGCCTCCCTCTCCTGAAGAGAATAGACCTTATCGAGTTCTCTTGATATTGTCCCGATGCTCGACCCAAGCCTACCGGAGCTATCGTTCACAAGACCCCACGAAGACACATCTTCGGGGATATCGGTCTGGTTTTCCAGAAAAACTTTCCAGTTCTCTTTGTTGCCAAGTTTGGCGACGATGAATCCGAAGCCGTGCTTCTCGAGCTTGTCGCTGACGTTGAGCACCGCAGAGTTGTTGTTAGAGACCATAAGAACGCTCTTGCCACGCGTGACGATATTCGCTATGATATTCAGGATGGTCTGCGTCTTTCCCGTGCCCGGAGGTCCCTGGATGATGCTCACCTGATTCGTGAACGCTCTCGTCACCGCCTCCTTCTGGCTGGCGTTGCAACCGTATGGGAATATGAGTGTGTCAGTTTTCGGAGAGCCGAAGGACCTGACGGCAGCATTCCTACCGTCAAGGAAACGGGCAGCAGCGGAGTCGCTCCGGATGAAGTCGATATTCTCATAGTAGTTCAGGAGGATGCTGTTATCAGCCTCCTCTTTCCTGAGATTACTGATATTCGCCACGTTCCTCAGGTACGAGAAAATATTGAATCCTAACTTATCCTTCAGGCAGTTGGATATGATGGCCAGATTACTGAATATGTCTTCTCTCAGCGATCCGTCATTGTGCTGTATGCGCCAGTATCGTTCTCTGATGCCGCGGAAGAGCCACAACGCCTTTACATCTCGCAGGATGACATCGCCTCGGAGAATCAGGCAGTCGGAGATATCAACACTCTCGAAGTTTGATATGAATTCCACATCGCTGGCACTATGCGGATATCGCTTGCCCGGTGAAGAAATATATGTCACCCAGTACACGCCGTTCCCGCCACGCGCCAAAGGTTGCCGTACGCGAAGCGTTTCCGGTTTCCCTTTCAGGATGATCATTCTGGAAGTTGCGTCAATCATGAATGTAAATGTATTCGTATTTTATCGTTTCCCAAAATCTTTCTTTCCACGCAAATCACTACATTTGTCATGAAGGCGAAAATGATTGAAGATATGAGAATATCACTTTACACCCTAACTTCATCGCTCCACGACAGAAGTGCCGTGGATTCCTTGTCCCGTGAATTCCTTTCATCCATAGAGACTGTACTCGGTTACGGGTTCGATTTCCGTGGCGATGACTTCTCCTCATACGGCAAGAACGACCTGGATGTCATCTTCATCCGGACCGGAGGCTCCGAAGGACTCTTCAGGGAGGTCTTCCCTACCCTGTCCGGCAACATCCTGCTTCTGACCTCGGGCAAGAGCAACTCTCTGGCGGCATCTCTGGAGATTCTCTCCTTCCTCAATCAGAACGGGCGCAGGGGCGAAGTCCTGCACGGCAGCGCGCAGTATATCGCAGGAAGGCTTGACACCCTGGCCAAGGTCTCACGGGCAAAAAGAAGCCTTGACGGGCAGAAGCTCGGCATCATAGGCAAACCATCGGACTGGCTCATCGCAAGCCAGCCGGACAAGACGGCAGTTGCAGAGAAACTGGGAATAGAACTTCTGGATATAGATATTAGGAAACTCATAGAGCTGTCTGGGAAGACCTGCGGCACTCCCCTGCCGGAACCGGCTTCAGCGATTATAGAAGGTCTCCGGAAAGATGCTCCTGCCGCGGTCAGGAAGTACGTCGAAGGAGCGATAGGAATATATTCAGCACTCCGGGAGACAGTCAGCAGATACGGCCTCTCGGGACTGACCATACGCTGTTTCGACCTTCTTGACACTCTTGGAAATACAGGCTGCCTTGCACTCGCCCTTCTCAATGCCGAGGGTATCCCTTCCGCCTGCGAGGGTGATGTCCCGGCGTTGCTCTCGATGGTTATCGGCAATGCCCTCACCGGACGCAGCGGCTTTCAGGCAAACCCGTCACAGATCGACCCTGTTTCCGGAACAATGCTGCTCGCGCACTGCACCGTGCCGTTCAATATGGTCGAGAGGTACTCCTACGACACGCATTTCGAGTCGGGAATAGGCGTGGCCATTCACGGGGAACTGGCCAAGGGCGATGTCACGCTTTTCAAGACATCGGCAGACCTCGGCCGTGTGTTCTGTGAGGAGGCGGAACTGCTGGAGAACCAGTACGGGCGGGATCTCTGCCGAACTCAGGTTCTTCTTCAGATGAAAAAACCTGAAGTTCTTTCTGAATACTTCCTCCGGAACCCTATCGGCAACCACCATATCGTATTCAGCGGCTCGCACAAGGCCCTGTTCGAAGCGTTCATGCGCGAAATCTAATTCTCATCAGGACATTCAGATACACAGACGGATATCTAACCTGAACCATCAAATCAGACTCACCATAAACACTGGCAGCATCAGCACATCCTGATCCTTGGCCAATTCTTCCTCAGTCTGCCTCCGCGGTCCCCTCCGCGGCATGCGTTTGAATCTATAGCAACTATCGGAAGAAACATACGCCGTGCTGCCTGTCTGAATGATTTTGCTCATCGCCACACCTTCTCCTTCTTCTTCGCTTAAAACAGATATGCTGATGACTTTAACAGCTGCATTGCGACGCACAAGCACCGGTGTGCCAGCGGCAATTGTTGAGTCATCAATCCTGCTCAGCACTATTTCCTGTCTTTCATTATCCACGCTGGAAAGCTGATAGAAACTGTAATCGCTGTAAGCGTTTGGATTAATGGCAAACGTACGTGCCAGCGGAATTTGAGACTTCGGCAGGGATGCCTATTTTTCTCATGGCAGTGACCATCTTT
>SFPH01000092.1 GCA_004552115.1 Bacteroidales bacterium | reverse complement strand
AAGAGACCGGAGTTGAAAAAAGTAAAGTTCAGCCAGTTGTTGAGGAGCTGATCAAGTGCATCAAGGGCTCCATCGCCAATGGAGAGCCTGTATATCTCCGCGGCTTCGGCAGCTTCATCATCAAGCACAGGGCTGAGAAAGCAGCAAGAAACATCACCAAGAATACTACAATGACCATTCCGGCTCACGATATCCCAGCATTCAAGCCGGCCAAGGAGTTTGTAGCAAGCTTAAAGAAATAACATTTAATTTTTTTGACCTATGCCAAACGGAAAGAAGCATAAAAGGCATAAGATGGCAACGCACAAGCGTAAAAAGCGTTTGCGCAAGAATAGACATAAGAAGAAGTAATTTTTCAGTGTCTGCCATTTTAGCAGTCTGCTAAGAGAGAGAGGCTGACCGGTAGTCCGGACGGCCTCTTCTGTTTTTTTTGATGAGGATGGCATGGTTTGCATCCATCCCCGCATACCTAAAATATTGTAAATCCTGATGGAGTCTGAAAAGGAATCAGTTAAAGATCTGATTGTCGATGTCAGGGAAACCGAAGTTCAGCTCGCTTTGATGGACAACCACAAGCTGATCGAGTTCAACAGGGAATCCCTTGCGGAGCACAGCTTCACTGTGGGCGATGTCTTCCTCGGAAAGGTGAAGAAGATAATGCCGGCACTGAATGCGGCTTTCGTTGACATCGGGGACGAGAAGGAGGCATTCATCCATTATCTTGACCTGGGCCTGTACTTCGACGCGTTCGACCAGTTCGTGAAGAAGTCAAATCCCAACACCAATGCGGGAGACTTGTTC
The DNA here is from genome assembly GCA_004552115.1 of Bacteroidales bacterium. Next base: position 4,201 of record SFPH01000092.1, on the reverse strand, counting down.
TCAAGCATTGAACTTGGCCCTATCCTCGCAAAGGAGGGGCAGATTGACAAGATTCTGACACCTGGTCAGATGGTGATTGTCCAGATCGTCAAGGAGCCGATATCGACCAAGGGGTCGAGGCTCACTGCTGAGATTTCATTGGCAGGACGCAATATAGTACTCCTCCCTTTCGCGAAGAAAGTGAGCGTTTCCCAGAAAATTTCGTCAAAAGAGGAGAAGAAGCGTCTCGAGACTCTGGTCCGCAGCATTCTTCCCGGCAATTACGGAGCGATTATCCGCACTGCGGCGGAAGGAAAGAACGCCGCAATTCTGGTATCCGAGCTCAAGTCCCTCATCAGCAAGTGGGAAGGTTCATGGAGCAAGCTCTCCAGGGCCAAGGGCATACAGCCGCTGTTTACAGAGTACAGCAAGACCACGACAGTGCTCAGGGATCTCTTCAATGATTCATTCTCGAACATTTACGTGAATGACAGGAAGGAGCTCGACGAGATAAGGAAATATATTGCGCAGATTTCACCTGAGCAGGAGAAGATCGTGAAGTTCTACGATGGAAAGGAGCCGATTTTCGACCATTTCGAGGTGACGCGTCAGATGAAGAGTTCTTTCGGAAAGGTGGTGCCGATCAAGCAGGGAGCCTACCTGGTGATAGAATCTACGGAAGCTCTTAACGTCGTCGACGTGAACAGCGGTATCCGCGCAAAGACTACAGACCAGGAGGAAAACACCTACGAGGTGAACCGTTATGCGGCGGAAGAGATTGCCAGACAGCTCAGGCTCAGGGATATGGGCGGAATCGTCATCGTCGATTTCATCGATATGGAGACCCAGGAGCACAAGAACGGGCTGTACAAGTACATGACGGAACTTATGCAGGATGACAGGGCGAAGCACAATGTCCTTCCTCTGACCAAGTTCGGCCTTATGCAGATTACGAGGCAGAGAATCCGCCCGGTGACAGTCATTGACACTACGGAGGAATGCCCTCTCTGCCACGGCACGGGCAAGATTTCTTCCAGCATCCTGATTGACGAGCAGATCGAGAGACGCCTCGCCTATTATGCGGGGGAACTCAAGATCAAATCCTTCACGTTGAAGACGAGCCCGATTCTGGGAGCCTTCCTTTCGAGGGGTTTCAATTCTTATCTGAGGAAATGGAAACGGAAGTACAAATGCAAGATCCGGCTTGAAGAAGTGCTGGACTTCAGCGTACTGCAGAATGAACTTTATGATGACCTGGGCGGGAAACTTGACAAGTAGTCAAGGCCCGCCCGGGTTCTTTCTTATGGCAATCTTTCCGGTCCGTCACGCAGCTGCTGCTGTTTGAATTAAGCCTGCTTCTGCTGGCGGCGCGCGACGAAGGCCCTGACGGCAACGCTCATCAATATCATTATGGCCATCAGCGAGCATATCCTTCCGGTAATGTCTCCGTAAGTCACGAAGAATGTCTTCCTGTCCTCCAGCCCGGCTTTCGATACAATGTGGGCAGGCTTCCACCACTCTGTCTCTTCGAGAATGTCGCCTCTCGGATTGATGATTGCGGAGATGCCGGTATTGGCGCATCTCACTATGTATCTTCCGGTCTCGATTGCCCTGAGTGATGAATAGCTGAGATGCTGGCGGTATCCCGGTGTGTCTCCCCACCAGGCATCATTGGTAATGACGGTCAACAGTTCAGCCCCTTTCCTGACATATTCCGTACAATGCTCCGGATAAACTGATTCATAGCAGATAGCGCAGCCTACAGGGATTCTCCCCGTGATCCGGCCCAGGCTGTCCCGCTGCACGCAGTTCAGGAGGCTGACCTCGTCCTGGCCGACACATCTGCCGATGACCCCACCGAGCATGTTGTCGATTTTGCTGAAGAATGCCGGATAGGGCATCATTTCCACGCCCACAACAAGCTTGGACTTGTGGTAGGTCTCCGTTTCTCCGCTGCGGTCCATGATGATGGCGGAGTTGTGGGATTCGACCCAGCTTCCGTCCCGGCATTTTCTCGCATTGTATGAAGGGGCCTTTTTCGAGAATGTGTAGTCGTAGGTGGAGGCTCCGAAGAGGAGATTCATCCCCGGCTTGTCCTGGAGATATGCCTTGAACTGCCTCCAGGTGATGCTGGTTTCCTCAATCTTTCCGTTCACGATGCCGCCCGTGAATGTCTCCGGCGTCAGGGCGAGGGTGATTCCGGTGCTGTCGTATCCTTCCTCCGCCAATGCCGCATTGAATTCTTTCAGCAACAATGCATTCTGCTGGCTCTGGGTGAGGGCCTCGAATTTATGGTAAGGGTCGATGTTGGGCTGCAGGACAATGACGTCCAAGGTGCTGTCCGGCTCAGTGTCCTTGGCCTTGTATCTGAGAAGGGAGTAAACAGGAAGAGCCGTCAGCAGGAGGATGTACATGAGCGGAAGGCTGACCAGGGCGACCCTGCCGGCCTGCGCAATTTTGCCAGTGGCTGCCCACATCATCAGCCCGAAGAGCCCGAGGTTGCAGGACCATATCCAAAGGCTGCCTCCGAGGGCACCGGTGAACTCGTACCATTGTACCAGTGAGGCAGTCCTTGCGAAGGAATTGCCGAGAACCAGCCATGGCCAGGAAATCTGGGCCGAGGTCAGGTACCAGTGCTCCCAGGCAATCCACAGGAATGCGAGGAAGATATATGGAAGGATGCCTTTGAGCACCCTTCTGCTCCATCTGAATGTTCCGAATATCAATGACATCTGGAAGGCGTTGGCCAGTACGGCGAAGATTCCGCCGCCGACTGTCGCATTGCATACCCAGAATGTAGTGGCCGCATTCCACAGCACGAAGGCGGAATAATGCCAGAGCCACATCCTTTTCACGCCGTTCTCAGTTCCGATATGCTCCATGCAGAGCAGAGGGACGAGACAGAACAGGGACAGCAGCCCCGTGTGCGGAACCAGAAAGGGGAGTGAGGCCAGGATGACGAACAATGCGAGCAGGATTGCCATGATTCTCACTTTCGGGCGGGATGCTTCCGGTTTGCCGTTCTTTTCATTAATTCCAGGTTTCATACATTCGGGATTTCAATCTGACAAAGATATGAATTATTTCATTATCTTTGTAAAATGTCAACATTATCGGATGATGGATTTAATGCTTCTCGACATATTGAAGGGCTTTCTCATAGGAGTGTGCGCTTCGGTTCCGCTCGGACCGATAGCGATTCTTGTTCTGCAGAAATCCCTCAGTGAGGGGCATAAGGCCGGTTTCATGGCCGGTCTGGGTGCCTGTCTGGTGGATACGCTGTTCGCTGTCATTGCCATTTTCGCTTTGGCATTCGCCGAGTCCTTCATCGCCGATCACCGCATTCTGATAATGGTTGGAGGAGGCATCATTGTCATTCTTCTCGGATGCAGCATGACTTTCAAGGATCCGTTCCGTAAAATGAAGGCTGAGCACCAGGCATCTTCCTATTCCCTGAAGGATTTCCTGCAGGCGGTGATAATGGGAATTTCCAATCCGGGAGCCATTTTCGTGATTTTCGCCCTGTTCGCATTCTTCGGGATACAACTGGAGCCCAACGATTTCAGGGTGGCTCCCATCCTGATTTCCCTTAGCGGCGGCTCCGCATTGTACTGGTTTGTATTCTCCTGGTCATTCAGCCGTTTCCGCAAGAACTTCAGACTCAGCACTTTGCTCTGGGTCAACAGGGTTGCCGGCGTGGTCGTCACCATAATCGGCATAGCCCTTGTCGCAGAGGGCGTGCTGGATGTTATTTTTCTATGATAATCGATATTTGAAATGGATACTAAAGGTTTTTTCAGCAATTGGATAGTGAAGAATCTGCTGCTTGCCGCGGCTTTGATTCTTGTCCTCGTTCTTGGCGCTTCGGTTCTCCTCAATATAGGAACCCGTCACGGAAAGGAGATTACCGTGCCTGATTTCACCAACAGGTCAGTCGAGGAGGCCCTGAGGACAGCGGCTTCCGTGGGGGTCAGGGTTGAGGTGACGGACTCGGTCTATGTCAGGAAGATGGGACGCGGCCTGGTGTTCTCCCAGGTTCCGAAGGCTGGCGGAAAGGTCAAGGAGGGGAGACGCATTATGTTGACTATCAATTCGAAAACCCCGAAGAAGGTTTCCATGCCGGATCTCGTTGGACTTTCAATGAGGCAGGCAAAGGCGGAACTCGTTTCCCGCGGGCTGATGCTTGGCAAGCTCCGTTATACTCCGGATATCGCGACTAATT
>SFPH01000091.1 GCA_004552115.1 Bacteroidales bacterium | reverse complement strand
ATTGGCAGGTGTCATGGCCGGCTGCATGGTACTCCAGCTTCTGTTGTCGAATTTCCGCGTGAAGATCAGCGCAAGGAACGAGATAGGGCTGCGCAACAGCCTGAAGCACAAGATTTTCTCCCATATCATGGAGAGCCGATGGACGGGAAGGAATTTCCTGCATACCGGGGATGTGATGAACCGGATCGAGGAGGATGTCGCATCCGTCAGCAGCATGATTTGCCTGTCGATTCCATCCGCCCTGGTCACTGCATTCCAGCTTTGCGGTGCACTCTGGATTCTCGCCGGCATGGACTGGAAACTCGCTGCGATTCTGTTCGCTATCATGCCGGTCGCAGTGCTGCTGAGCAAGGGCTTCGTCAGGAAAATGCGCGGGCTGACATCTGACATCAGACGCTCCGACAGCCTGGTACAGAGCCACATACAGGAAAATATCCAGCATAGGACATTGATTTCCGCATTGGAGTACACCTCGAGGAGCACAGACGAGCTGAACAGCCTCCAGGAGGGATTGCAGAAGAAAATTCTGGACAGGACGGACTATTCCATCTTTTCCAGGACAATGGTTCAGGCCGGATTCTCGGGTGGATACCTTTTCGTTATGCTCAGGGGTATAAAAGGTCTGGCGGCCGGGACGGTCAGTTTTGGAGAAATGGCGGCATTCCTCCAGCTCGTGTCCATGGTGCAGAGGCCGGTCGTGGACCTGAGCCGGCAGATTCCGGCATTCGCAAGGACATTGTCGAGTGTGGAAAGGCTGTGCGAACTGACAGGAATGCCATTGGAGGAGCAGGGCGAGCCGATAAGACTCAACGGTGTTCCGGGAATCAGATTTTCCAATGTGACATTCTCATACCCTGACGGTTGCGAACCGGTACTCAAGAATTTCACATACGATTTCCGGCCAGGTTCAATAACGTCTGTGACTGGCGAGACAGGAGCGGGAAAAAGCACCATGGTCAGGCTTGCGCTGGCCCTGCTCTCCCCTGATGAGGGCTCGGTCACGATATACGACGGGGAGAAAGAGGCGGCGGCATCCCCGCTGACCCGCTGCAACATTACCTATGTTCCTCAGGGCAACTCATTGATTTCCGGGACAATACGGGAGAATCTCCTGCTCGGCAACCCGAATGCGGATGAAGCGGAGATGATGGAGGCTCTTCACAATGCCGCCGCCGATTTCATACAGGAACTTCCGCTTGGGCTAGACACTGTCTGCGGGGAATCCGGAACGGGACTGAGCGAAGGCCAGGCCCAGAGAATCGCCATTGCAAGGGGTCTGCTCAGAGGCGGCAGGATAATGCTGCTCGACGAGCCCGCTTCGGCTCTGGACAATGCCACAGAGGCCATTCTGATGGAGAGATTGAAGGAAGGGGCGGCCGGAAGGACCATTATCATGATAACACACCGCGAGGGCGCTGCGGGGCTCTGCGAAGGTAACATTGAAATCAAATAAGATATGACAGGTTTTGATTCAAGCATTTATCTGGACACGAGAGAGTCCATCACAATAAATACAGACAGGGATTACGACACTCTGGTCCGGGAGGTCTTCAATTCCGTGACATGCGGAAAGAAGGTATCCGAAATCGGGGGCGGACGGATTCTGGCGGACTATTCTTCCTGGAACCGCAACCGCTTCATTGTCTGCGATATATGTGAAATCCCTTCCGAATACCGCTCCAATCCGGACGGGGCTCACGAGTACCGCATCGACATCAGGTCTGGCGAAGGCTCCAGCATGGCCGGAGATGCCACCGCCGCCCTGATCTTCCTCGCATCCTTCTGGCTGGCAGGCAAATACTTCACGCTGAACAGCATTGTCCTTCTCATCACCGCCCTCTTCCTTGCCATTGCCTGCTCCGTCCTGCTCTTTGTCCTCCCTAAAATGCAGAAATTCGGGATTGCGGAGGCGGCAGAGGTCGCCGGCGAGATCAGGAGTGGGATACTGTCCTGATTTGATAATTCTTCATTATGGACTGCAACAACGACTACATATACTCCGACGCGGAGGCATTGTTCTCCGTGGGAAAGCGTTTTCTTGAGGGCGACTGCCTCGAGAAGGACCCCGTGAAGGCGAGAGACCTTCTCTCCCGTGCCGCATCCCTCGGTCACAGGAAAGCGCAGGAACTTCTTCTTTCAATGGAGGAGACTCCTTCTGAGGATTCTCCTGAAGCCCGGGTCTGGGACGACATGGTCTCCGGACGGGAGTACGATGCGACGCATCCATATCTTCTTGAACGGCTCAACGCCACCAAGGACAGGATCTGGGAGTACAACAAAATGCGTCCTTCAATGCTGAAGGAACGGAACGAGCTGCTCCGGGGCCTACTTGGAAAGAGTGATGGGGACACCTTCATCAACCAGCCGTTCTACTGCGATTACGGAAGCAATATCCGCGTGGGCAGACGTTTCTTCGCAAACTTCAACTTCACGGTGCTGGATGAAGCTCCGGTGACTGTCGGCGACGACTGTTTCATAGGCCCGAACGTCAGCATCTATACGGCCTGTCACAGCACTGACCCCGTCGAGAGGAACTCCCGCAGGGAATGGGCGAAGCCGGTGACCATAGGGGACAACGTCTGGATAGGCGGCTCCGTGACCATCCTTCCCGGGGTTACCATCGGAAGCAACGTAACCATAGGAGCCGGGAGCGTCGTGGTGAAGGATATCCCGGACGGCTGCGTTGCCGTGGGCAATCCCTGCAGGGTCGTGAAGAGAAACATCCGATAAATCGCAGTTTATATGCAACGATAAATATATTTTCTGCATCTTTACGGAAGTGTAAATATCGGCTTTGCGTTATTAAAGAAAAATTCCAATCTGATATGAAAGATCTTATCCTCAAACTCTTCAGAATTACTCTTGGACTATTGGGAGTTGCAATGATTGACTCCTGCACTGCAAAGGTAGAATATGGTTGTCCTCATTCTGACTTTGAAGCAAAGGGCGTTGTTACTGATGAAGAAGGCAAAGGAATTCAGGGAATCCGTGTTGTCATCAGTGCCGAACATCCAAACCCTAGCTATACAGGTACGCCGATTGCGGATACATTATGGACAAATCAGAATGGTGAATATGACACTGGAGAGGCATACCAAGAGTCATATGTCTATAATAAATTTGCATATATGGACAGTGTCAAGCTCGAATTCGAGGACGTTGATGGCCAGGAAAATGGTGGCGAATTCCAGAAGGTTTCCATTGAAGTGCCTGTTTTCAAAGTTAAGGATGGCGATGGTCACTGGTATGATGGAGCTTATGAAGCAGGAGCCAATGTGACTATGACAAAAAAATAAATTCATGTCCGGATTATCCATCAGGCAGAAGATCGCACTTGAGCTGCAGCGTCAACTTGTGCGGGACAATATCGAAAAGCACCCATTGAGGCAACTTTTCTGGGAGAGCACACTCCGATGCAACATGAAATGCCGTCATTGCGGCAGCGATTGCAAGGTGTCATCTCTTCATCCGGATATGCCGTTCGAGAACTTCGCAAAGGTACTGCGCCGCGTCAAGGAGAAATATGACTCTCATAAGATCATGATTGTCATAACCGGTGGCGAACCATTGATGCGTAAGGACATCGAACAGTGTGGACGAGCGATCTATGACATGGAGTTTCCATGGGGCATCGTTTCCAACGGACTCCTCATGACCCCAAAGAAGATTGAAGGACTTCTACGGGCAGGTATGCATTCAGCAACCATAAGTCTCGACGGATTCCAGGAAGAGCACGAGTGGATGCGCGGGATTCAGGGCAGCTTCAAGAATGCATCGGAAGCTATAAGGATACTTGCGAATGAACCTACCATCAAATTTGACGTAGTCACTTGCGTGAATAACAAGAACTATGAATCCCTTCCGCAGTTCAAGGAGTATCTTATTTCTCTTGGCCTCAAGAGCTGGCGTCTGTTCACGGTATTCCCTGTGGGACGCGCTGCTCAGGATAAGGAATTACAACTGAGCAATGAAAGATTCCGCGGACTTATGGAGTTCATCAAGCAGACCAGAAAAGAGGGCAGGATTGCAGCAAGCTATGGATGCGAAGGCTTCCTCGGTGAATATGAAGGACAGGTCCGTGACCATCTTTTCACTTGTCAGGCAGGCATATCCATCAGTTCAGTGATGATTGACGGATCCATCTCAGCCTGTGCAAGCATCCGCAGCAATCTGGCTCAAGGCAACATCTACAAGGATGACTTCATTGATGTATGGGAGAACCGTTACCAGCCATATCGTGACCGTTCCTGGATGAAGGCAGGTGAATGTGCAGACTGCAAGTATTTCCGCTATTGCCAGGGGAACGGCATGCACTTGCGTGATGAGAATGGAGAATTGATTTTGTGTCACTTAAAAAGATTGGAATAATATGAAAGGATTGTTTTTGCGATTTTGCAGATATGCGTTGGCTATGCTGGGAATTTCAGGAGTGATTTCTTGTGATGGTGATGATGACAATGTGCCTGCTCCAGAATACGGTGTTCCGGTAATGGAGTTCAGAATCAGCGGCAAGGCTGTAGATGCAAAGACAGGAGAACCGGTCAAAGGTATTGCAGTAACTCATATCAACCCAGAGGTTCAATATGAGAGACCGGACACTACATGGACCTCAGAAAAAGGAGAATTTTCAATCCAACAATCAAGTTTTCCATCAGAAAAAATGATTCTGAAATTCACGGATGTCGATGGGAGTGAAAACGGAGAGTATTCAGTTGAACAGGTCGAAGTACCACTTATCAGAAAAGAAGGAAATCAGGACGGTTGGATGGTCGGTATATACGCAGCAGATGACATTCAGGTAGAGCTTAACCCTGTTGCAGCAGAAGTATCCATTTAACGAGCAGTTCATCTAAGATTATGATAACAGAAGAGGAGACCACAATGGCCTCCTCTCCTGTCTTCTAGAAATCAGTTCTTACTCTGCCGGCTGCCACTTGCAGCGGACAGGTGATACGATGGCTCCGTCCTTCTTGAGCTGGGCGAAAGCCTTGTCCACCTCCTTGCGGTCAAGT
>SFPH01000090.1 GCA_004552115.1 Bacteroidales bacterium | reverse complement strand
GCGCCCGCGCCGATGATGAGAATGTCAAAGGTGCCGCTGTAGGTACCGGCTCCGCTGTCATCGAGATTGTTGACAATGACAACAACCCTTACGACAGGTTGATGGGTACCTGGACACTTTCTGCAACGAGTCTGAGCGATGGTTCCACAACTTCCTTCGATGTTATCATTACCGGAGGTTTGACTGAGGATGAGGCTGCGGCAAATGCCGAGAAGACTCTTGTATGCTGCGGTTATGCAGGATATTGGTGGAGTGACTCCGGTGAGCCTGTATGGTATCTCGATTACAATGCTGAAGGCGGGTATCTCAAGCTTCAGACTGACAAGATTATGGCTACCGAGATGGATTTCAAATTGTCAGAGTATTGCAATGTCAAGACTTGGGCATACATCCCTGGCGCATCCAATTTGTCAGCGGATGGTGATGTCTATGCAACCTGGAGCTCAGATTGCAACACTATCACCTTCGACCCGGGATATGGTATGGGAGGTCGTGTCTTCGGTATGGATTCAGGCACTGAATATGGTAACTGGATTTCAATTAAAGACATCACTATGACCCGCAAATAATTAAAAATCGATGATTATGAACAAATTAAGATATTTCCTCGTCGCCGGTCTCGCAATCACCATGATTGCGGGCTGCGACAGTGACGAGACTCTTGGACTGAACAACAAGGGCAAGGAGAAGCCGACTGTCGAATTCTCCATCGACAAGAGAGGTGATGTTGAACTTGTAGTTACCCTCACCCCTTCCGAGTCAGCTTCCCAGTATGCCTATATGCTCTGCACAGGAAAGGGCAACGATGCTCCTGTAGCTCTGGATCTTCTTTGCGGTAACGCAACGGGAGCCTATGACAACAATATGGTGACTTACAGCAGTGATGAGACTCCGACCACAACGGACACTTTGTATGTGGCTCCCGGCAAGGACTACGAGTTCTTTGTGGCTGCCATCACGGAGGAGGGTGTTCTTTCAGAAGTGCAGCGCTTTTCCGTTACCACCCGCGAGGCTACCTATCCGGCAGAAGGAAGTTTTCTTGTGAACTATCCTTCCCTCTATCCGGACTATGAAGTCATCAATACTGCTTCAGGCGAGCCATTCCTGGCAGATCTGATATTTATCCCGGAAGGAGACGCGTTCAAGCCATTGCTCAGCTCCGGCTACGAATACGTTCTCGCGCTGGATCTCTTCAATCTCTTCGGCTCTACAGATGATTCGCCGATCTGGCTTGTAGGCTACAATGCTTTTGAGAATGACTGTCTCGTTTTCGATGCTCTGTTCCAATATGACTCCGAGACGGGTACCTTCTATCCATATACTGATGTATTCGGATCGCTTCTCGGCCGTTATGATGAGAACACTGTTTATGCCCTCTTCGGAGGCGGCGAAGACGGTGATGAGCCTGTGACCCTGACCTATGATGTCGACGGAAATCTTCAGGAGATGTCCTTTCTTGAGATGGATTTCTTCCAGTATGCCCAAGGTTACCCTTGGCTCGGAATGTATGATGCCGTCCTGACAGGTACACTCACCCCGATTGCAGCGTCTTCAAAATAAGAGCAGACTGCGATAAAGTAATCGTATGCAGAGGCTGGCTGTTAGTCAGCCTCTTCTAGTCTGAAGATTATTTGCTATATTTACAGTTTGTGCCAAGCAGATTAAACATGAATATAAGAATCGTTACAGCGGTGTGTTCCGCTATCCTGTCGCTGGCTGCAGTTTCGTGCAGGACGGACCAGACATTGTCGGTCAACCCCGTTTCCCTTGAATTTCCGAAGGCGGGGAAGTCCTTCAAGGTGGCCGTTTCGTCAAACGTGGCCTGGGAAGTCACCTCGCCGGAATGGCTTACCTGCTCTCCTTCTTCGGGAACCGGCAATGCGGAGGTGACCGTCACGGCTGCGCAGAACACCGGACTTGACCGCACTGCAACATTGATGTTTTCCGGACAGGGCCTGACTGCGGCAGTGGACGTGGTACAGTCCGGAGTGGATTTCTCTTTGAGTTCGACCGAATTCATATTTGATGAATCCGGAGCGCCGGCTACGATGACCGTTTATTCGAAGTACGCCTGGGATATTGACAACAAGGAGGTTCCGTGGTGCGTTGCTTCGCCTTCTTCCGGAGATGCCGGTGAGACAGAGGTCACATTGACCCCGGCCAGATTCACCGATAGGACTCCGCGCAATACGGCATTCCTTCAGGTCAACTTCAACGGTTCGTTCCGTTTCGTTACCGTGAGTCAGACTATGCCGAATTCTGCACCTGAGGCAGCTGTACTGACATTCCCGGAGTCAAGTGCGACCAATATTCCGACCAATGTGACATTCAAGTGGAATGTGCCTGCCGACCCGGACGGGGACGTATTGACATACACCCTAATGATTTCATCCAATGGCGGCACCACCTGGCAGACTATGGAAAGCGAGTCCAATTCCACGAAGTTCTCCAGCTATCTCGAGAAGAATACTGAATATATGTGGAAGGTGGAGGCCTCTGACCCGTTCGGCGGAAAGTCTGTGTCTGATATACGCTATTTCACCACAGGTACAGCAGGCGGTTATGTTGACGGTGAGGTCCGCCTTATCATGGAGGAGTGCGCCGGAGCACCTCAGCCTGTACATCTGATTTTTACCGGCGACGGCTTCATCGAGGAGGACTATAACGATGGTGGAGCCTTCGATCAGGCACTGGAGACAGCTGTCAATGCTTTCTTCAGCCTTGAGCCTTACGCGTCCTACAAGGATTATTTCCGTGTAAGCGCAGTGGCGGCTTATTCGCAGGAAAGGGGTGCTACCGTCAAGAGCAATATGAACGGATGCAAGGCCCAGACCAGGAATACGGTTTTCAGTTCCACATTGGATGGTGGCAACAGCACCGGAATAGAGTGTAATTATGACCGTGTGTTCAGCTATGCCCTGAAGGTGCCAGGAGTTACGGATGCCGAACTGGACAACACGACTGTGTTTGTGCTGATCAACCTCGATGTCTATGCAGGAACCTGCATGATGATGGCTACTGGCCGTTCTGTCTCAATGTGTCCTACCGGAAGCAGCTTCGGCAAGGTGGTGACCCACGAGGGTGGCGGACACGGTTTCGGCCGTCTGCTGGACGAGTACAGGTATAATAATGAGAGCCTCCCTGTTGAAAGACAGAATCTTGTGAATTCGTGGAGGGGATCAGACCCTTATTTCGGCTATAATATATCCTTGACAGGAGACAGGGAACTCGTGCATTGGAAGCACTATTTCGATATTGCAGGCTACGAGGCTGTCGGCATGTACGAGGGGGCCTATCTTTATTATATGGGGGCTTGGCGTCCTGAGTATATCAGCTGCATGGAGGACAACAGGCCATACTACAATGCCCCTTCACGCGAGGCAATTGTGCGCAGGATAATGAAGGCTTCCGGAAGTACGTTCGATTTTGACGATTTTCTTGCCAAGGATGCCAGGGCATTGTCCTCGGGCGCAGCTATGGCCGCACAGGCTCCTGCGGTGCCTTATGACTTCGTGCCGCTCGCACCGCCTGTCCTCATTGACAACAGGTAATACGCCTGTCGTGATTGAGGCAGATAATGAGAAAGGGGCTGACCAATCATTTTTCAGTCCCTTTTCTTTTGCTCAGAAATTCTATCGATACTACGGTGACAAGGCCGGCCAGGGCCCAGATGATCGCTCCTGTCGTCTGTGGATCAATGACTTGTCTAAGGACAGCTCCGTTCTCCACGAGGGTGCTGACTGCAGTGGACGCATCGGCGGCAGACATTCCGCTTCTGAGGAACTGTGCCTTTGCAACGGCTGTCATGTCATTCCACGGCCAGACCTTCACAAGAGCCCCGATGACGAAGCCGACCAGCACCAGCATCGTCTGCCTTTCGCAGCGTGCCAGCAGCCAGTGGAGGAACTTGGAGAATGCCAGGATGCCGATGACGCAGCCGATTCCGAACACGGCCAGGACGGGGATGTCCAGATTGCTCACGGCCTGCATCACATAGTCGTATTTTCCGAGGATGACCAGGATGAAGCTGCCCGAGATGCCCGGCAGAATCATGGTGCATACGGCGATTGCACCGCATATGAAGATGAACCAGAGCCCGTCAGGAGTATCCGTGGGCGACATTGTGCAGATGACTACGCCGAGAGTGATACCTACAATAAAGAAGAGATAGTCGAAAAGTTTCCATCCCTTGATGTCGGCAATCATGTACACGGCTGAGGCGATAATCAGGCCGAAGAAAAAGGCCCAGGTCTGGACCGGGTAATAGGCCATCACATATACCATCAGCTTCGCCAATGTGAATACGCTCAGGAGGACGCCGACCATCAATGCGACGAGGAAGCTGCCGTGGATTCTGCTCCAGAACTCCCTGAATTCACCCTTGAGGAGGAGTTTCCAGACCGAAATGTCCATAAGCGAGTTCATGGCTTCGATGATTTCGGAAAAAATGCCGGTCAGCAATGCTATCGTGCCGCCGGATACGCCCGGAATAACATTGGCCGCTCCCATCGCATAGCCCTTTATTCCGGTGATGATGTGTCTGCTTATGTTTCCCATTATTGTATTGTTTCCAAGAAATCCACTATGGCATTGAATGCTTCTTTCTGGGATACTCCTCCCGCAGGCGGGTTTTCGAACACCATGTCGAAGCAGTTGCTGCCGATTTTTGTCCTGCCTATCTTGAACTTGGCTGGCGAGCAGGCGGCCATGAATACGGCAGGGAATGAATCATTGTCAATCAATGAGATGAAGAGTTCGTCGCAGGATTGTCTGAGCTGCATCATCTTGTCTCTGGAAGGTCTGCCGCACCAGTTCAGGTCTTTTTTCAGAATTGTGTTGTTGAGGCTGGTTATCTGAAGGTCTTCCTCTGACTTCTTGCTGAAGTCGAAGAAGAAAATGTTCGCCTTTATGCCTTTGTTACGGAAATAGGCCAGCACAGCCGCCTTGCAGTCGTCACAGTCCTTGTCTTCCGCATCGATGAGGATGGCGGCGGAGTGTATGCGGCTCAGCGGCATCAGGCCGGTGGCGGATGCGCTTC
>SFPH01000089.1 GCA_004552115.1 Bacteroidales bacterium | reverse complement strand
CTTGGTGATTTCCACGTTGAGGATGTATTCGTCATCCTGAGGAGTCGTGTATCCGCGGTACCAGTTGTAGTTGAAGTCAGACACGAGGCCGACGCCTCCCGGTATTGTCCAGTTCATGGATGCGGACACCTGGTTGTTCCAGGTCATGTTGGTGTTCACCGAGTTCATCGTGTACCAGGATTTGTTGACGCGGGTTCTTCCGCTGGCCGTGATCTCCACGAAATCATTGCGATAAGTGGCTTTAAGCCTTTCGGAGAGATTCATTGTCTGAATCCTGTTCTCAGTAAAATATTCGCTTTCACCGAGGTCCGGGAAGTCCTGATGGAAGAGTTCGTAGTCGAAATTGGTGCCGTCGTAATACTTGTCCGTATTGAAGGAACTCTTTCCGACGTATGAAGACGAGGTGTACCAGCTGCCGCTCAGCATGTTGGAGATGCTGAAGTTGGACTTGGCTATAGGAGCGTTGAAGAATGTCCTGAGGGCTGCGTTTCCGGAGGTCGGACCGTTGACCGGAAGGGAGAACTGCGTTCCACCGTCATTGTACCAGCTGGCGTTGACTATAGGCGACTGGACCAGACCTCCTTCCAGGCTTCCGGAAAATGAAAGGAACTTCGTCCTGTCGGAATATCCGAACCTTGTCCTGATGTCGTGCCTGAAATACGGCTTCAGATACGGGTTTCCGAGTGATACGCTCAGAGGGTTGGAGTTGTCCGGAACCGGCATGAGCTGCGATGTGGTAGGCTGGGCGGAGTTTCCGAAGTAGAAGCCGCGGATGTTTGTATTGTCGTTGATGTCGTACCAGATCATTGCCGAAGGCGACCAGTTGACCACGGTGCTGTTGTAGTCCTGTCCGTTGGTCTCATTATGGGTGATGGTCGGCACCACTGCAGCTCCGAGCTGCGCTCTGAGCTTGTCCTTCTGGTACATGAAGTTGAAGCCAGCCCTGTGGGTCTGATACTGGTTCAGGATGCTGCTGGAGTATTCCGCATTGGGAACCATCTCTTCCTTGTTGAAGTTCCTGTTGTCCTTGTCGAAATTATCCACCTCACCTGAATCGTAGGTGTTCTTCTCGGATTTGTTCCTGCTCCATTTGTACTGGTAGTTGGCCTCGAGATAGAAGCCTGCTCCGAGAGGCTCCGTATAGACCATCCTTCCGCCGATGGATGAAGATCTGGAGTTCCTGTCGAAGAACTGGTTTACGATGTCCTTGCTCTGTTCTGTCGTACCGTCGTCTTCGTATGTTGTTGTCAATGACTGATTATAGCCGGTGAGGTCGTTGTTGCTGAAGTTGTAGTCGATGTTGACTGACAATGTCCTCCCGGGCATTCCGAGACGCTGGCGGAGGAGGAAGAATCCGTTGGTGGTCCAGTTGTCGTTGTTGCCTCCGTTGAAATTGAAACCGTCATTCTTCATGTACTCCTCCGAGTCTGCAGAGTCCTTGCCGTAGGTGTCGAAGGACGATATCTCGGAGAAGTTTCCCTTGCCGATGTTGAACTGTGGCTGGAAGAGGATCGAGGTGTTCTCAGAGAACTTGTGCTCGAGACGGACGCCTACCCTGTGTCCCTGGGTATTGTTGGCGCTCAGTCCGTCCGTGCCGTAAATCAGCTGGGAACCGTCGTCAAGAAAGGTCGTCTTGGAACTCTTCTCCATAATGTCCTTCTGAGTGTTGTTGTACAGATAGTTGGCTCCGAGGTTCATCTTGTCGCCGAAAAGATCCCAGGCTCCGTTGACTCCTCCCATCCAGGAGGAAGTGATGCCGTTGCTGTTGCCCCAGCCGCCGCTGCCGCGGCCCATGCCGCCGCCACCACCACGCATTGAACCCATCATATTCCCGGACAGATCATTGAATCCGCGGTTATTGGTGTTGTTGGCGTTGAGGATTACGCTTATCTGGCTCTTTTCCGTGAATCTGCCGATGAATGCGGCTCCCTGATATCTCCAGTCGCCGTTGTCAGCGAGTTCCGAGCTGGATTTCTTCAGCCAGTCGTGTCCGCCGCCGGCCATCACATTGCCGAAGAGTCCGTTCATCATTCCCTTCTGGATGCTGAGGTCGATGACTGTCTCCTCCTGTCCGTCGTCAATTCCGGTGAACTGGGCCTGCTCCGATTTCTTCTGCACGACCTTCACCTTATCGACAATCTTGGCCGGGATGTTCTTCGACGCGAGGGAAGGATCGTCCAGGAAGAAGGTTTTTCCGTCGATGGTTATCTTGCTGATAGTCTGCCCGTTGGCTGTCACGCTTCCGTCCTCGCCGACTTCCACGCCCGGGAGCTTCTTGAGAAGGTCCTCGAGCACGTCGTTGTCAGTGGTCTTGAAGGATGAGGCATTGTACTCGACAGTATCTTTCTTGATTATGATAGGGTTGCCGGTGGCAGTCACGCTGGCTGCGTCGAGCACCCTGTTGTCCGGGGCCATCTCGACTTCTCCGAGATTGACGGCCTCCTTCACTGTAATATCCCTGCTGTACTCCTTGTATCCAAGCAGTTCAGCCTTGACCGTGTAGCTTCCCGCAGCCACCTTGTCGATCACGGCTTTGCCGCCATCGTCAGTGAGGACGTATTTGTAGGGGGTCTTTTCCCCGCTCCTGGTGAGGGATACAGTGGCGTAGGCTACCGGCTCTCCGGTGCTCTTGTCTTTCAGGACAAGGGATACCGACCTTGACTGGGCCGACCCCGTGAATGAGAATGCGGACATCAGAATCAGCCCGCAAAGCAGCGCAATGATTTTCTTCATTGATCTTTTTCAGTTTTCAGTAACACTCCGTGAATGCTTCCGCAGATTCCTTCCGGGAAGCAACAGCCATTAGACAAATCCGCCGGCCCGGGGTTTAATCCGTCCGGCTTGAAAATGTCATTTTATCCTGTCGGGATTGTCAGCTATGAATTTTTCCCAGCTTCCTCCGCTTTTCATCCCGGCGAGGGGATTCGAGAGCTGGTAATAATGGCACATTGCAATGGCGAGCGCATCGGTCGCGTCCAGGAATTTCTCCTCGATGTCTATGCCCAGGATTCTCTGCAGTATTGTGCTTACCTGATTCTTGGAGGCGGCTCCGTTTCCCGTCACGGCCACCTTGGCCTTCCTCGGCGCATATTCAGTGATGGATATGCCTCTTGTGGTGGCCGCCAGCATTGCCGCTCCCTGCGCCCTGCCGAGCTTGAGCACGACCTGGGCATTCTTCCCGTAGAATGGAGATTCCAATGCCATCTCGTCAGGGGAGAACCTGTCGCACACGTCTCCGATCTCCCTGAAGATGCGGCTCAGTTTCGAATAGGCGTCCTTCTCCTTCCTGAGGTCGATGACTCCCATCTCCAGGTAGTGAGGCTTGCCGTTTTCAACACGGATGACCCCGAAGCCAAGAATATTGGTTCCGGGGTCTATTCCGAGAATTGTAGTGTCTTTTATCATCAGGCCGGATCAGTCGATGTAGTCGAATCCGGTGTACGGCCTCAGGATCTCAGGAATGACGATTCTGTCCTCCTGCTGGTTGTCCTCAAGCATTGCCGCAACCACACGCGGCAGGGCGAGGGAACTTCCGTTGAGGGTGTGGCAGAGCTGGGTCTTGCCGTTCTCGTCCTTATATCTGAGGTGGAGACGGTTTGCCTGGTATGTCTCGAAGTTGGAGACTGAGGAAATCTCAAGCCATCTCTGCTGTGCGGCTGACCAGAGTTCGAAATCGTAGGTGATGGCGGAGGTGAAGCTCAGGTCACCGCCACAGAGCCTGAGGATCCTGTACTTGAGTCCGAGCTTGTTCACGAGATCCTCCACGTGGGCAATCATTTCGTCGAGGGCCCTGTAGGAGTTCTCCGGCTTTTCGATGCGCACGATTTCCACCTTGTCGAACTGGTGGAGCCTGTTCAGGCCTCTTACGTCCTTGCCGTATGAGCCTGCCTCCCTGCGGAAGCACGGAGTGTATGCGGTCAGCTTCTGCGGGAACTGGTCGTTTGCGAGGATGACATCCCTGTAAATATTGGTCACCGGTACTTCTGCGGTAGGGACGAGATAGAAATCGTCGAGGCCGACATAGTACATCTGGGCCTCCTTGTCAGGGAGCTGGCCGGTACCGAAACCGGAAGCGGCGTTCACCATGATCGGCGGCTCAATTTCCTTGTATCCGTCAGCTGTATTCTGGTCGAGGAAGAAGCTTATGAGCGCTCTCTGGAGTTTGGCACCCTTGCCTTTGTAGACCGGGAATCCCGCTCCGGTGAGTTTCACGCCAAGGTCGAAGTCGATGATGTCGAACTTCCTGGCGAGATCCCAGTGAGGGAGGGCATTTTCCGGAAGATGGATTTCCGGACCTCCCATCTTCACGACCTGATTGTCCTCGGCTCCCTTGCCCGGAACGACGAGGTCGCAAGGTATGTTCGGGAGAAGCACCAGCTGTGCCTCAAGTTCCTTGTTTGTGACATCAGCCTTTGCGAGGAGCTCGGTTGACTTTGCCTTCAGCTCGGCCACTTCCTTCTTGGCCTCCTCGGCCTCGGCCTTCCTGCCTTCTTTCATGAGGCCTCCGATGAGGCCCGCCTTCTGCTTCTGCTGAGCGAGGAGGGCATCGCTCTCTGTCTGGAGCGACCTTCTTTCAGTGTCAAGTTTCAGGACTTTCTCAACGATGGCTCTTGCATCGAAGTTCTTAACTGCAAGTTTCCCGATAACGAATTCGGGATCGTCGCGAAGCATTTTGAGTGTCAACATGATATTTTTACGTCTAATGTTCTTCAAATAAAAAAACAGAGGACCGCACGCCGAACTCGAAGTGCAATCCTCTGATGTCTTTCAAGACCCTTCGAGCTAGTTCTCAAAAGGGATAACCGACACGTAAGATTTGTTCTCTCTCTTCCTGGTGAACTTGACTGTGCCGTCAACGAGGGCATAGAGAGTATGGTCCTTGCCGATTCCGACGTTCTTGTCAGGATTGTGCACGGTACCTCTCTGCGCCGAACTTCT
The DNA here is from genome assembly GCA_004552115.1 of Bacteroidales bacterium. The sequence continues at coordinate 10,557 of SFPH01000089.1, read as the reverse complement.
TGAGACCGAGTCGTTTGCTTTGCGATTCACGACCGTTCTTGGAACTACTTTGACCTTTTTTATGTGCCATTTTTCTTTCCTCCTGTTAATGATTAAGCGATAGAGTCGATACGGATCTTGGTGAGCTTCTGGCGATGGCCGTTGAGCTTCTGGAATCCTTTGCGACGGATTTTCTTGAATACCAATACTTTCTTTGCCTTGGCATCATCATTGAGCACGGTAGCCTTGACTACTGCGCCTTCTACGTAAGGGGCTCCGACCTTCACTTCGCCCTCATTGTCGAGGAGAAGCACCTTGTCGAACTCGACCGTCTCATCGTTCTTGGCCGAAAGACGGTTGACGAAAATCTCTGCGCCAGCCTCTACTTTGAACTGCTGGCCTGCAATGTCAACGATTGCGTACATTCTGTAAAACTTTAAAAGCTTGGCAGTCATAATCACAATAGGACCGCAAATTTAGCATTTTTATCAAATACTGCAAAATATTTTCTGAATATTCCTTAAATTTGTGACAGATAAGATGGAGACTTTATGGATTCACCATTCATATTTGACAAATCGGTCACCGGGAAATCCTTTGCCGGAAGGCGGGGTGACTGCAATACTCTCTCCGGAATGCTCTCCCACGGCCAGAATGTCGTGATCTGGGGGCCTCCCAAGTCGGGCAAGATGTCGGTTGTCAGGCAGACCCTGTTCAATCTGAGGACGTCCGGGCATACTCCGGTTTTGTGCGAGGTGGATTTGCTGAACATCAGGACGCCGGAGGCCTTCCTCCGCAGGTTCGCAGGCAATGTCATCAAATCCGTCGCCGCCGCCCCCGGGGAGATGGGCGAGATTTCTTCAGCATTTCTCGGAGACACCTCGCTGGCTTTCGACGAGAACCTGTATCTGGAGACCGGGGAACTCTTCCAGGGCTCTTTCCCGTTGTCCGAAGAGGAATCCAGGGAAATCATCGAGCTTCCCTACAGGCTTGCGGAGTCCCGCAAGACTGACGTGATCGTGGTGATCCGGGAGTTCCAGAACATCGGCACGGACGAGGGGGACAGGATTCTCCGGGTGATGCAGGATGTGCTTGCCTCTCACAAGGATGCACCGGCCCCTTATTGCTCATTCGTGCTTCTCGGTTCCCGGGTCAATGCCATGGCGGACATCTTCAGCCGGAGGAAACTTTTCTGGAACGTGGTCGAGAGGCTGGCGCTTTCTCCATTGACTTCCACGGAGATAGCCGAGTATGTGATGAGAGGGTTTTCCATGGGGGGAAAGGTCATTGACAGGGAACTTGTGCAGGGCGTCTGCAATCTTTTCCGCAACAATGTCTGGCACATCAACCATTTCTTCTTCATCTGCGACTGCCTTTCCAAAGGTTACATCAGCGAAATCACGTTCAAGGATGCCCTTTCCTGCATGGTTTCTGTACACGAGCCCGAGTATCAGAGGATAATGGATGACCTCACCTCATTCCAGATCAGGTTTCTCAAGGCTGTCCTGGACGGTGTCGTGAAGTTCAGCACCACGGATGTGATCGAGAAGTACGCCCTCAATTCCTCCGCAAATGTAAAGCGCGTCAAGGATGCCCTCATGAAGAAAGAGGTGATTTTCTACAATGACAAGGACGAACCTGAGATAATGGATCCGCTTTTCGAGTATTGGCTCAGGCAGTTTTATTTCGGGGTTTCAAGAAAGTGAAAAAATGATACAATGATATGGGAAACGCCAGGAAACATATTGTAGTGCTGACCGGTGCCGGCGTCAGTGCCGAGAGCGGCATCAGCACGTTCAGGGACAATGGAGGCCTCTGGGATAAGTTTGACCCTCAGGTAGTTGCGTCAATTGATGGCTGGAGGAAGGACAAGGCCCTCCTGTTGGATTTCTACAATATCCGCAGGAAGGAGCTGGCCGGAGTGAAGCCCAATGCAGCCCACCTGGCCATCGCCGCCCTGGAGGAAAGGTACAATGTCGATGTCATAACCCAGAATGTGGACAATCTCCACGAGCGCGCAGGCAGCACCCGCGTCCTGCATCTTCACGGCGAGCTTACCAAGGTCCGTCCTGAGGACAGCTGCAATGAGAATGACGGCTTCTCCGAGGCGAAGGTGTTCGACATCGGCTATGGTGAGATTTTCCTTGGAGACAAGTCCCCTGACGGTGTCCAGCTCCGCCCGCATATAGTCTGGTTCGGAGAGGCGGTCCCGAAAATCGGCAAGGCCATCGACATTGTCTCCCGGGCTGATATCCTTCTGATTGTGGGAAGTTCCCTGAGCGTTTATCCTGCGGCGGGACTGTACCGCTATGCGCCTTCTTCCGCCCCGGTCTTCCTCATCGACCCGGCCGATGTCAATGTCCGCGACAAGCGTGTGGAGGAGTTCAAGAGGCTTGTACGGGAGATGTAGCTCCTGTTCCGGTTTTTTCGCAAAAATGCTTGCATTCCGGAAAAAAGTAGTATCTTTGCACCCGCTGAAATGAGACCGCGATCCCGCAAAGTGAGGGATTCGATTGAAACAGTGAAACTTACAACAAAAGGAGGTGATTCAGACATGATTATTGTACCGCTTAAAGATGGTGAGAACATCGAGAGGGCTCTCAAGAGATTCAAGAGAAAATTCGAGAAGACAGGCGCTATCCGCGAACTCCGTGCGAGGAAGAATTTCGTGAAGCCGTCTGTGAAGAGGAGAGAGCAGATCCAGAAGGCTATCTATGTACAGCACATGCAGCTTGAGGACGAGCAGTAATCCAGTACAGTAAGAATATCTGAACAGGATATCTTCAAGATGATCGGAAGTAAGCGCTTCCGGTCATCTTTTTTAGTCATTGACCGGAAAATGACTTATATTTGTACATTGGCTCTCAGTGCCTGAAAATTAATCGACGAATGATGGAAAAAGACAACAATGCGGCTCGGGATGCGGCTTCTCCGAAAAGGAAGCGCAGGAGATTAAGAGGACTCGGAATCGCGGCAGGATCTGTCGCAGGATTGCTGCTGGTACTGATGACAGTGCTCCAGGTGCTGATGAGTCCTTCCGTGATGAAGAGCATCGTGGAGAAGATTGCCGCTGAATATGTGGACGCAGATGTCCGGGTGGGCGATATCAGGGCGCATATGTTCAGAAGCTTCCCGAATATTGTCCTGAGCGTTGACCGGCTTGAGGTCACTTATCCTCACGACAGATATGCGAGGTATGATACCGTAGGCATTGACGGACGTCTCCGCCATATGGGAAGGGGAGAGGAGGTCGATACCCTGGCATCGCTCCGCAGCCTCAGGCTTTCAGTAAACTATCTTGCGGCGGTTTTCGGACAGATACACATCAATGAGGCCACTCTCGACAAGCCGAGAATCTTCGCCCACTGGTATTCCCCTGAGGATGCCAACTGGAATGTGCTCAAGAATATATCCATCTCCGATACCGAGGATACGTCGGTGACCGTTCTTCCTCCTGTAGCGGTCAACAGGATTGCCCTGACCGGCCGACCGGCCGTCTTCTATACTGACTGCCGGGATACCGTTTTTGCGGCGATAGCATTGAAGGAAATCGCATTCAGAGGGAAGCTGCATTCCCGCAAGTCTTCAAGAAACCGGCTGGGACTCAGGATTGACAGCCTGTTCGTGTCCGGACGTCTCCCGGCGGATACCCTAGCCGTCGCCCTTGACCATTTCAATGTGGATGAGGATGGAAACGTCATGCATTTCGACGCCTCGGCCAAGGCTTTCGCGGGGACCAGCGCCTATGGCAGAATCCTGCTCCCGCTGGCTGCCAGGGGAGACCTCTCGCTGCCGAAGGATGAGGTCGTCTCGGTTTCCCTCAGGAATTTCGAGGCTGAACTGGCCACCATTGCGATGACTGGGGATGCGGACGTGAAACTGTACGGGGACAGTACATACGTAAGGGCGGAGGCGGAGATCGACGAGTGCCGGGTAGATGACATCATCAAGTTCGCGGGAAAGAACCTGCTCCCGGAACTGTCTGACCTGCAGACCGATGCGGCCGTTACTCTTACCGCCCTCTGCGACGGGTACTACAATCCTGAGAGGAACACGCTTCCGGAATTCATCGCCGAGATTGTGGTTCCGTCATCATATGTGAGATATCCGGGAATTCCGGACGGAAATGTCCGTGCGGACATAAATGCGCAGACGGACCCTGCCGGAAAGCTGGATGTGACGCTCAATGATATCTGTCTCCAGTTCTGCGGAGTGGACCTGGATGCCACGGGCAATGCCTATGACCTTCTCGGCCTGGACCCGCTCTTCAATGTGGATGCCAGGGCCGAGGCTGATCTGTCCGTACTGGCTTCCCACCTTCCCGACACCTTGGGAATCTATGCCGGAGGAGTTCTGGATGCCGCGCTCAAGGGCAATATCAGAATGTCGCAGCTGAACAGCGACAATATTTACCGCGCTGCGCTGGACGGCTATGTAAGGGGAGACAGCATTGCCTTCTCGATGCCTTCCGATTCGCTGTCATTATGGCTCGGAGGTGCATCTGCCGGCATTGTCTCGGTGAAGAACACCCTGGACACCAAGCTCCCGAGAGGGGAGAAGGTCCTGGCTTTCACCGCAGGAGCCGATACCCTGAGCGCCATTCTCGGGCAGGACAGGGTCAGGGCATCGAAACTGGTGGTCCAGGCCCAGAATGCAAGCCGGGCCTACACCGAAGCCTACGGAAAGGAGAGCAAGCCGGTCTTCGGCACATTCGATATGAACAGATTGTTCTATGCCGGAACCGATTCCCTCTTCATGGGAGTGCTCGGGGCCAATGGACAATTCAAGATTTCCAGCAGGGTACGGGGCGATATCGTGACACCGCTCATGACATTGAGCGCAGGCATTTCAAGAGCCTTCGGCCGCTCCGGGGTTAACCGTGCCGCCTTCAGGGATGTATCAGTCTCTGCATCCGCGGTGATGACCACATTCGAAAGGAACCAGAGGCGGGAGCATATCCTGGATTCCCTGCAGAGGGTTTATCCGGGTGTCAGGAGGGATTCCCTGTTCTACCGGGCATTCAGCGGCAGGATGAAGACGGCCGCAAAGGACAATTCCGGATTCGAGGATGTCAGGCTGGATCTGGGCTCGACGGTTTCGAAGTATTTGAGAGAGTGGGCAATGAACGCCTCCCTGGATATCAGGATCCGCTTCAATGCCGACAACAACAGGGTTGCCCTGGACAATATTACCGTCAATTCCGGCGGCTCCGACATTTCCGCCAGGGGAGAGGTGACCAATATCAGGCCTGCGATGATGGGGCGCGCCCCTCTTAAACTCAACCTGAAGGTCACTTCGGAGAAGATCGATGCCAATGAGCTCCTGACCGCTTACAGTGCCGGCATGAACTACAGGCCGGAAACTGCGGCTGCCGGAGATGCCTCCACGGAAAACATTTCGGAATTCATCGCCCAGGCTGAGACCACCGTGTCCGAAGTGGCTGACACTGCGCTTTCCCTGATCGTGATCCCTGCCAATATTGAAGCGAATATCTCGCTGGAAGCCAACGATATAGACTACTCGGACCTCTGCATCGACTGGATGGCTTCGGATATCGTGATGCGCAACCGCTGCCTCCAGGTGACCAATACTGTCGCCACCTCCAACATGGGGGATATCTATTTCGAAGGCTTCTATTCTACCCGCTCGAAGGACGACATCAAGACAGGATTCGACCTTAACCTTGCCGACATCACTGCCGACAAGGTCGTCCAGCTCTTCCCTGTGGTAGATACCATAATGCCGATGCTGACATCGTTCAAGGGCCATCTGGACTGCGAAATGGCCGCAACCACCGACCTGGACACCAATATGGTCATATTGACTCCTACCATGAACGGAGTCATCAAGATCAAGGGAAGGGACGTGTCGGTGGAGGACAGCCCGGAGTTCCGGAAACTGGCCAGGACATTGATGTTCAAGGACAAGAAAATCGGAAAGGTGGCGGATATGTCGGTATCCGGCATTGTCAGCGACAACCGCCTGGAAATCTTCCCGTTCGTGCTGAAGGTGGACAGGTATACGATGGCGATGAGCGGGCTTCAGGACTTCGACCAGAGTTTCAGGTACCATGTGTCGGTTCTGAAGTCCCCGCTTCCGTTCCGCTTCGGCATCAATCTTTACGGAAACTTCGACAAGTGGAAGTTCAAGATCGGCAAGGCCAAGTACAAGAATACCAATGTGCCGGTGTTCACGGCAGTTATCGATACCACGAAGATGAACCTGGTGAATTCGATTCACAATATCTTCACGAGGGGAGTGGAGGCGGCTGTCCAGACCAGCGGCTCCCTGAAGGCGGCTGTCGAGGAGAGGAAGGTCGAGGTAGGATATGACGCAAACTCGGACATAGACTCTCTGGATGCTTCCGAGATGCGGGTTCTGGACTCTCTCCAGACTGTGATGGATGCGCCGGACTCGGTGGCCACCGTATTGGAGAATGTGGAAGAGACGGTCGGGACTGCGGTCCTGGAGGCAGAGCAGGCAGCTCTGTCCCGCAGGGAAAAGAGAAATGCTGAAGCTGTAATTGAAGAGCAATGATGAATACGGGCGACTATCTTGAAGTTACTGTCGGCATTGAGCCGTTTTCACAGGAGAATGCCGAAATAGTTGAGGCAATGGTATCCGAACTCCCATACGATTCCTTCGTCATCGGGGACAAGGATCTGAAATGCTATATCCAGAAGGAACTTTATGACAGGAGGGCGCTCAGGCTTGTGCTCTCGGACCTTCCCTTCACTACCTCCATTCTGGCTGTTCCTGTCCCTTTCCGCAACTGGAATGCGGATTGGGAGAAAGGATTCCAGCCCATAGTGGTGGACGGCACGGTGACGGTCAGAAAGGCTGACGACGTGAATTGTCCCAGGACAAGGTACCCCGTATGATGCTCTCCTCTATGCTGGAGCATCGGGACAATATAAGGGGCAAGGTGGTGATGGATATGGGCTGCGGCACGGCCGTGCTGGCCATCCTGGCTGCCAAGATGGGGGCGGAGAAAGTGTATGGAATCGACATTGATGCAGTCGCGGCCCATTCCGCCTGGCTCAATGCCCGGCTGAACCGGGTAGGCAGGCGTGTAGAGACATATTGCGGAGATGCGTCCCGGCTTCAGCTCGGAAAGTACGACCTTCTCCTCGCCAACATTCACCGGAATATCATCCTTATGGATCTCAGGACATATTCCCGCTCCCTGAGGGCCGGCGGCGTCCTCCTGCTGAGCGGGTTCTACGAGTCCGACATTCTTCCGCAGGGACAGGTCCTTGAGGACAGAGGAGATTCTATAGCCTGGTGACTTTCTCTACGTTTTTCAGCAGCTTTATCTGCGAGATGACCTTGTCGAGTTCCATGTTCGACGAGACGGAAATCTTCATTGCAATCTCATAGGTGCCGTGCTGCGGGTTCTCATTGACATTGAACTGCCTCAGGGATGCCTTGAAGGTGTTCACTATGTCCATTATCTGGTTGATGACGAAAGGCTCGATGGCGGTGATGACCTTCAGGGCGGTGATGAATGTGCCGCTTGAAGGGGTGTCTGCCCATTTCACCTTCTGAATCCGGTAAGGGTACATTTCCAGAAGCCTGGCTGCGTTCGGGCAGGACATGCGGTGAATCTTGATGCCGTCCGTCCTCGTCACGAAGCCGAAAACATCGTCTCCGAATACCGGGTTGCAGCAGCGGGCCATCTTGTAATCCAGGCCCTTGAGGTCCCTGGCGTTGATGACCAGGATGTCATCACCGGCGGCAGAACTGCCCTCCCACTGGCTCTTCGAGGCGGCTGCAGCAGCCTGGTCGGCAGCGCGGGCTGCCTCGATCGCCCTGGCCTCCATCTCCTCGTGCTCCAGAATATAGTTCTTGACGATGTCAATGTCCAATGTCCCCTCCCCGATGGCGGCGAAGAACGAGTTCACCGTAGGGTACTTGAGCTTCTTCATCAGCTCGGACATATAGTCGTCCGGGAACTCCAGCTTCCAGTTCTTAAGCCTTCTGCTCAGCAGTTCCTTGCCCTCTGAAGCCTTCTTGTACTCCATCTCGCCGAGGACCTGGCGGATCTTGTTCCTTGCCTTGGTCGATACCACAATGCCAAGCCAGCCTGATGAAGGCTTCTGGTTCTTGCCCCTCATTATCTCCACCACATCGCCGGTCTTGAGCTTTTCCTTGATGGAAACGGCCTTGCCGTTGACCTTTCCGCCGGTGCAGGAAGTTCCGAGATTCGTGTGGATATTGAATGCGAAATCCAGGACTGTGGCACCTGCAGGGAGGATCCTGAGTTCCCCGGAAGGGGTGAACACGAAAATCTCCTTGGACGGAGGCTGCGGGAGGTCATCACTCTGGCCCTCGGAAGGATGCTCGAGCGCATATCTCACCGAGGTCAGCCACTTGTCCATTGTCTCCTCGTGCCTGATCCCCTTGTAGGACCAGTGGGCGGCGTGTCCGTTCTCGGCCACATCGTCCATCCTCCTGGTACGGATCTGGACCTCAATGTAGGCGTTGTCCTTGTTCCTGACGGTGATGTGAAGTGACTCGTAGCCGTTCGGCTTCGGGTTGGAAATCCAGTCCCTGAGCCTCTTCGTGTCCGGCTCATATTCCTCGGTCACATAGGAATACACCTTCCAGCACAAATCCTTTTCCGTCTTGAGATCTGTGTCGCAGTCAATGATGAACCTGATGGCGAATACGTCATACACTCCCTCGAACGGGACCTTCTGCTTCTGCATCTTCTTGTAGATGGAGTAGGCTGTCTTGGTCCTGATCTTGAGCTTGTACCTGATTCCCGCAGCCGAAAGCTTGTTCTCTAGCGGACGGATGAACTCCTCGGTCAGCTTTATGCGGTCTTTCTCCGTGGCTTTCAGCTTGTTGGTGATATGCCTGTATTCCGACGGGTCGGAAAATCTGAAATAGATGTCCTCCAGCTCACTCTTGATGTTGTATAGGCCGAGCTGGTGTGCAAGAGGTATGTACAGCATCAATGTCTCGAGAATCTTCCTTTCCTTGGACATCTTCGGGAAGCTCTCGAGATTCCTCATGACCTCCAGCCTGTCGGCAATCTTGAGCACGGTGACTCTTGGATCGGTGGAGTACTGGACAATCAGCTTCTTGTAGTTTTCCGCCTCGAGACGTGTGTCCTTCGGCTTAATCGTGGCAATCTTGTTCAATCCGTCCACCATCTTGGCGACCTCAGCCGGGAAGTCGGCCGTGCTGATTCCCGCCTCGGGATGCTTCCTCATCGCTTCGTGCAGGAAAACCGCAGCCACGCATTCTGCCGGAAGTCCGATTTCCTCGGACACGATAGACGCCACGTTCATAGGATGCTCAATGAACGGATGCCCGTTGTCCCTCATATCATCCGCAAGAATCTCCCCGGCCGTCTTCCAGGCCCGATACACCAAATCAAGCCCCTCCTCACTGTAATGAGGAAAGGCCGCCTTCAGCATTTCTCTGTCTTTTTGCAAGTCCATCATATCTGTCATTTTCAAATGGCCAATTTCCGAAAAAAATCACGGAAATCAAAGAGATGGACTGTACAATGAGGCCATTTTTGATGCTGGAGGCTTCGGATTATTGCTCCTTCAACTCAATTTTGTCAATTGCGGGCAATATTGATTCACGGTTCCAGATCTTTATAGAATTTCTCCCTTCTGAAAGTATTGCATCGTAGGTTAATATCACGAAGTCTCCGTCCGGAACCTTGTCTCTTACCGTTGCCTCAAATCCATTGACGGAAAGGTGAATGACAGGTAATTCCTCGATGCTCTTTACTCTGAGAGAAAGACTGTATTCGCCTCCTTTCCGGCTGTGGACATCCTTCCATTCAAGGTAATTCGACTCGGAACCTCCGAGATTCATCACTACAGCACGTCCGGAGGCATTATTTTCCGGGATATATTTTGCCCCAGTCCCCCGAATAGCTGTAAATTCCGGACAATAGCCCCATTCGGCTTCATATCTTGTAGGCTCAATGCGGGAACCGGTTACTCTCAGTACTTTGGCTGAATGAGGAGGCAGGCTCATCTCAATTGAATCATATGTCCCAAGATTTTGCTTAGTGTTCAGATCCCTGATTGAGAGTTCTCCACGGAATTCTATTTCTTCAGGGCTTACTTTGAACGTTGCTGAAGTATCCGCAGGATTGTAGAGTGCAATCGCTCTGGTCTTGCCCCATTTTTTCAGGATATCCTTGACAAATACGTATGTCTCGTCCTTGTGCTGGGCAACGTGTGCCTGAAGCCCCAGACAGTCCTGGTTGACAGCAATGAGTTCCTTGTTTGTGATAATGGCCTTCGTCTCCTCCGGAAGATATTCCAAGTCGCAGCCGAGAAGAAGAGGTGAGCTCATAATGCACCAGATGCTGAAATGAGCCTCTTCCTCATCGTAACTCAGGCCTAGCCCTTCTTCCCAAAAAGGTGAAGGTTTGATATTATATCCTACTGCCAGCATATCCATGTCATTGTACCTGCCGCCGCCGGCATAGGCGGAAAGATATAGATTTTTTTCTACTATGTACTTGACAGAGGACCAGATAGGACGGATATCTGCGGAGATTCGCCAGGAATTACCGGCATTGCCGACCCAAGTCCCGGGGTA
>SFPH01000088.1 GCA_004552115.1 Bacteroidales bacterium | reverse complement strand
GCCGCCCTCAACGGTGTAAGGAGCCCAGATATGTCCGGTGGTCGGATCAGTTGAAACTTCGTATCCCTCAGGAACATAACGCATCGGCTGAGCCATCCATACAGAGCCGTCGGAGAGGGTCACGGTATTGTATTTCTCATTCTTGTAGATGAAATAGCCCTCATACTCGGCGAAGTCGACGTAGGTCGGCTTCTCGGTTCCGATCTCTCCCTCGTCGGTCCAGTTCTCGATCTCGCCGGTGAGAGTGACCTTGATGTCGGCAGGGAGCACCTTCACGTTGATGGTGTACTGTCCGCCCTGCTTCAGCTCGGTAGAAACGAGGTTCTGGGAAAGCTCCGCTCCGGTGGAAGTGGTGACCTTCAGAACGAATCCCAATGTCTGAGGTACGACGATGGCGGCATATCTCACACCGGCCTCCACTGCGCAGGCCTTGATGTCAGCCACCTCGGAAGTCTCTGATGCAGAGGCAGTCAAGGCGGCAAGGTCAATGTCGGCCGTCAGCTTGGATCCGCCGAGTGCAACCTCGCTGATCTCCGCTCCGGACTCATTGGTGACATTGAGCACAATCTTGGTCAGCATATGCTTGAAAGGCACCACGACGGCATTGACGGAAGGGGTCACGTCGGTCTTCACGCCGGCGATGAAATCCGATGCCGAAATGCCTGCGGTCTGGTCTGCAGCCACGCTGAAAGAAGCCGGGACGCCCGCTGACTGATATGGATAATAAGCGGTGACCGTGGACTTGTCCATGACCTCCGGATACCAGAGAAGTGTGCCTGAGAATACGTCTGAGGCGTATGTAAGCTTGTTGTTCACCGCATAGGACTCTTCCCCGCGGACAATGTTGACGCCGATGGCGTCGCCGTCTTCAAAATTGACGTCAGTCGCCCTGGTGATTACCGGGACAATCGAGACTTTCCCCGGAACGGAGGTCTCAACCTTCTCCTTTGCGCAGGCTGCTGCAACAAGAGCAACGGCTGCAAGAATCAATGTTTTACGCATAATCTATAGTATTGAAATTTAAAAATCGTAACCCAGGGCAAGGCCGGCAAAGAATCTGTACCTGCCACTGTTCCTGTACAAAGCCTTCAGCGGCTCGCAGCTCCTGTACCTCGCCTCGATGTAAACATTACTCCTGAATGTATATCTGAACGACAGCCGGGCGATGCCCGAAGGTGTCGTAAAGTACTCTCTCTCAATATCATAATACTCCTCAAGACGTGTCGGTCCGGATTCCGGGGAAACATCGTCAGACACGGACCTGGCCGCATCCGAAATCCATCCGAAACGGAAATCCACGCTGCATCCCATACTGAACCTCCGGTAAGGAAGCCAGAACCAGGCCCCGACATCGAGCCTGTCCTTCTTCTGGGTGGCGACATATGGATAGAGGACTGATGCCGCAGTCCTGTCGCCTTTCCAGTCAATCCCGGCTCCGAAACTCAACATCCTGCCATCCCGCGCCACCCAGCTGACACCGGCTTCATGCGAATTGGAGAGCGACACTGTACTGGCTCCGTAATTCCGGGTCAATGTCACTCCGTTTTCCGTCACATCCTCCAGGACATTCTCCATATTCTCCGTCGAACGGAACGAATAAGTGCCTGAAAAACAGTGCGTCAGATCCTGGAGCTGCAGCTTGTAGGAAAGCCTGGCGGAGACATTGTCCCCGTCGAAATTGTACCAGATTTTCTGCTTCTCGCCGATTTTTCCGTTGCGGCGTCCATATTCGGCGTCAATGTAGAGTCCCTTCCACTGGAACTGGAGGGCGACCCCGCTGCTGTTCTCAGCCACCGGGAATCCTGCCACTCCAGCCTCGAAGATATGCAGTCCGGAATTGTACCAGACATCCATCACTCCGTAGCGGAGGCCCTTGTCGAGAAAGGCGTAGTAGGAGCCCGAGACAATGCCCAGCTCCTCGGCCCTCACGGTCTCGGAAGTCCTTGAGAATATGTAGGATGCGCCTGCGGCAATGTCGCCCTTGTGCCACATCAGGCTCGGGACGAAGGTCATGTCGAGGCGGTAGTTGCTGTGCCTGAGGTCCTTGCGCTTCGTGTAATTCTCGTTTTCAATATCGATGATCCCGCCAATCCGCCAGTTTTCGGCAATGTCGGCAGTGATTCCGCCGGCGATGCTGTAGATCTGCCTGGTCTTGCGTCCCGGCGTAAACTCCAGGATATCAACGGGATAATATCCGGGCTTCGACATCATTGAGCCGCACATGTCCCTGGCGTCGGAATGACGGAAGGAGAATGATCCAGTCATTGAAATCTTGTCGAGATGAGTGATCGTGGCAGCCTCGGCCCCTGCATTCCAGAGGGATGCGGCCTCGTTGACATTGCGGTATCCGCCTGATTCATAGCCTCCTGATATCTCGGCATAGGACACGGTCACGGAATCGGCACGGACTCCGTTGACATTGCGGCCCGCATTCCAGAAGTTCCGGTCACGGTATTCCCTGAATGGCTGGGCCACTGCCTCTGCCGCCGACAGTGTCAGGACGGCAATGCTGATGTATGACAATAACTTATTCATTCAGAGTGTGTTTTTCAATTTCAACAAAATCATTGGACGAATTGTTCGTATCCGCGAGGACTTCATACCCCAATGCCTCCGAGGCCTCACGGTCCACATTTCTCACCACGGCATGGCCCTGGAAGGCTTCGGAGAACTGGACGCTTCCGGCATCGATGTCCGGACGGAGCCTCTTCTTGCTGCCATTCCCGTTGAAGACCTCGACTCCGTCCATGATCCACCCGCAAGGTACTGCCACGACCTTGTCGACGGTAGAGCCGGGCTTCTGGACAATGTTGGCCGGATCCGCGATGAAATCCTGTATCGTCGTCCCTGAAGGGGCCTTGATAATCACGGCAGCCGGCGAGGTGGCCGACATCGTGTAGGCATTGGCTATTCCGGTCTTGATTACGCAGTCCAATATCCTGGAAGTCTGTATGTTGCTGCCGGGAGCGGGATGCCAGGCCGTATTGGAGAAATAGTTCGTATTGTAGCATACGAAGTAGTCAGGCTTGTTGAGATTGACCGACTCGGGGTACTGCGCCCTGTGGTCAATGGCTCCGTAAAGGCAGAGCACGGCATCCTCGCCGGGTGCCAGCGGGAAATCATCCCCGTCGCCGGGGAACTGCCACAGTGCCTGGACTATCGGCACGAAATCCCGGAAAACCACCTCGCCGGTATCCGGGTCCGTGATGATCCACGGGTTGTTGGAAACCGAATTGTAAGGGTCCAGTGTCCCGAAGCAGAGCGAGTCCAGATACTGGGTCTGCGCACTGTTGTTGTGAAGTATTATGTACTTGTCAATCTGATAGTTACCCTGCTCGGGATATTTCTGGCAGCCGCCGAAGTACATTTCCTTTATGACAATGGCCCCGGAGACGGAGCCGACCACCTGCAATGACACTTCCCTGTCCCCTCCGGAGAGAATCACCTTGTCGGAGGCCCCGTTGTAAACCTTGCCGTCAACCCTGGCGCTCAGGACAATGCGGTATGTCCCGTCCGGAAGTTTCGCCTTGGCATTTCCGTCCTGCCCGGTGAGGAGCGAATAGGAGCCGCCCCTGTTCCTGTCGGTAATGACAATGCCTATGCCGGCCCTGCTCTCCGGGCTCATTTCCTCCGGGTACAATGGCCTGATGGTCAATACATTGAGACTATCCTGATAGGGATTGACATCCGACACCCGCAGGCATCCTGCCAATGCCGCGGCCATCATTATCATATACAATGTCCTTCTCATATCTTTCAGAATTTAAGCCTGCACGTAAGCCCATAGTAGAATGACGGGGTGAATATTGCGCTCACGCCTGTCGCCCTGGACTTGACATACATTCTCGAGTTTGTGAAATTGTTGGCATAGAAGGAGATGGAGACGTGGTCCCCGATTTCCTTCGTGACACTGAGGTTGGCCGAGAGATAGGCCCCGTAACCGTCCCTGGCGAAGGTGTAGGCATTGCCGGAACGGAGAATGAGGTTCGCAAACTCCGGATTCAGCGCATCCGAGGCCGTGAAGTCGTGCACGGCTCCGGTCTCGTCCATATATTTTACCGGCATTATCGCCGTGTAGCTGTCCTGGCCGTATATGCTGCCCGCGTCGGAAGGTCCGCCGTCGGCCGTCACCTTGTATGCGTACTCCTGCCCATTGTACTCGGAGAGATTGCGGAAACGCTGAAGCACAGACATTTCCAGTCTGCAGGTGATGATGATTCTGGCCTGCGGGATATGGGTGATGGAGGTCAGGTTGGCATCGAGGGAATGCGACCTGCGCCCGTTCCAGGTAGATGGGGCATTGCCTCCGGAGGCATAGATGCCGACGTACTGGTAGGACCTGTTCTTCAATTCGGTATGCGACCAGCCTGTACGGTAATATGCTGTAAGGCTGTTATCCACGTATCTGGTCCAGGACCAGGCGGCATCGAGCCTGAACTTGGTGAGAATCGGGTTGATCTCCGGGAAGTCCAGGGTGAGCTCGGCTCCGGCCCTGTGGATGTCGGCCCCGTTGGAAGGGAGCTGGGACTCGCAGAATGTGTAATCGGTCACATTGACATCCATCGGGGTCCAGTATTCCTCGTCCGAGGCCCTCATATAGACCTGGCCGGTCTGGCTGTCCACCCTTACCTGAGGGTCGTCAGGCATGGCGAATCCTTCCGGAATGGACATTATGCTGTAGGAGAACGGGGAATATACGCTCCTGAAGGTGTACGGGGAGGATGTCTTGTTGTAGAAGCCCACGAGGGAGAGCGACATTCCGGCGAACCAGGCGTCGATTCCAAGCTCGGAATTGCTGTTGCGCTGCCAGCGCAGGTCTTCATTGAACAGTATCATGTATGGCTGGGTATAATAGACATAGGAGGCGTCGTCCCCGTGAGAGAAGCCGAATGTCTGGATGTCCCTGTACTTCTGTTCCGGATAGAGAATGTAGAATGAAGGGAGTTTCTCGCTGATTCCCCAGCCTCCGCGGAAGGAGAACGAGTCGGATATTCTCCACTTGAAATTGAACCTCGGGGAGAGGCTGCTGACATTCCTGTACTCGGTGTCTTTCACGAAAAGGTTCTCGAGCCTGAGTCCGGCGGAGAGCTCCAATGT
>SFPH01000087.1 GCA_004552115.1 Bacteroidales bacterium | reverse complement strand
AGGGAAATGTACAGGAGCGGCGTGCCGGCCAGCATTACACTGGCACAGGGCCTGCTGGAGTCCCGTTACGGGCAGTCTGAACTCGCGGTCAAGGGCAACAACCACTTCGGCATCAAATGCCACGACTGGACCGGAAAGAAGATGTATTATGATGATGACGCCAAGGGGGAATGCTTCAGGGTCTATGCCTCGGCGGACGAGAGTTTCAGGGACCATTCGGATTTTCTGAGATACAGGGACAGGTACAAGTTCCTGTTCGACTATGAGGTTACTGATTACAAGGCCTGGGCACACGGATTGAAGAAGGCCGGATATGCGACTGATCCCGCTTATCCGTCAAAACTCATCAAGATTATTGAGGATTATCAATTATATGATTATGATACAATGACTTCCGCTGCTCCCGGCGAGAGCGGTAAGGAAACCGGAAAGAAGGCTGAAAGGCGGAAAAGGCAGAAGAAGTCAGACGGTGCGAAGCAGGAAACCGCTGTCATCCCGGAGTCCCCGCATTCCATCGAGGAGCCAAGGCGGCTGACGCAGGAGGAACTGGGAGAGAAATTTTCATTCTCCCTGTCAAGGAAAATCTATTCCGTCAACGGGGTGAAATTCGTCTATGCCAATGAGGGTGAGACCTATTCCTCCATAGCCTCCAGATATGACCTTTTCCCTAAGGAGATTCTCAGGTTCAATGATGCCGGAGCCAACCGTGCTCTCATGACCGGGGAGGTGGTCTATATCCAGGCCAAGAAGACGAAGGCGGCCAGGGGAATGGACAAGTACATTTCCGACGAAGGGGGAGAGACAATGAGGGATCTCTCGCAGCGTTTTGGATTGAAACTCAAGAACTTGTGTAAAATGAACGGGCGAGGGGAAGGCTATGTTTCCCAGCCGGGGGACGAGTTCATCTTAAGATAGACTTGAAGTATGAAAAAATCAGCAAGAAACAGCGTCATTGCGTCATTGGCGGTACTTCTGGCACTTGCCGCAGCAGCCGGCTTCATTGTCGGCAGGAAATATGTGGACAGGAAGCTGCCGAATTTCAGCGGAGGGATGGAGATTTACGTCTATCCCAAGATGAATGCCCTCGACATCGTTGAGGAACTTGTGGACAGCGGAATCGTCATAAGGCCGAGGAGCCTGGAGAGGGCGTTCAGGGAGGAGGGACTCCTTCCGATTTCTCCCGAGGCATCCCGGATTCAGCCGGGACATTATACTATATCCACGTCCAATACAAGTACTTACGTGGCGCGAATGCTGAAGGGAGGATGGCAGACCCCTGTGAATCTTGTCATTTCAGGGGCAACATGGCAGCCCTGAAGGATTCCGCCCTGCTGGCAGGCTACGGATTCACGCCGGAGAATGTGTTCGGCCTCATCATCCCTGACACCTATGAGGTATATTGGACAGACTCTATGCAGACGATTCTGGACAAGAACAAGGCTGCCCTGGATGCTTTCTGGACCGAGGAGAACAGGGCCAAGGCCAAAGCCCAGGGACTGACCCCGTCCGAGGTGGCGATTCTGGCCTCCATTGTCAGGGGCGAGTCCAATTATGTACCTGAGTATCCGAAGATTGCGGGAGTGTATCTGAACCGCCTCCACAAAGGGATGAAGCTGCAGGCTGACCCTACCGTCGCATTCTGCTACGACTACACATTGAACAGAATCTACAAGAAGCATCTTGCGATAGATTCCCCTTACAATACCTACCGCAATGCCGGCCTTCCGCCTGCTCCGATTTATGCTCCGGGCCGGGATGCGATGAATGCCGTCCTGAATCCGCAGGGGGAGAATTATCTTTTCTTCTGCGCAAGTCCGGAGTTCAATGGCTCGCATAATTTCGCCGCAACTTATCAGGAGCATCTCCGCAATGCCAGGGCCTACGTGCAGGCATTGAACAAGAGGAACAGGGAGCGCGAGGCTGCGGGTGAATGATAATGTTTCTGACTTATACCTTTTTGAAAATGAAAAAGATAATCTTAATGTTGGTGCTGGCGGTCTTCTGCTCGTTGTCCGCAGTTGCCCAGACGGCCGGGTACAGGTTCATTGAAGCATCCGACCTTAACATCATCGGAAAACTGTTTGATGACACGCCGAACCCTTACCACAGGGTTGACACTGTGAAATTCAAGGGCTTCACCAAATCCGAGAACAATCAGGTGCGCTGCGCATCCGGCCTTGCGGTCGTGTTCAGGACCAATTCCTCCACCATTACCGTAAAGACCGAGTATGGCCCTGCATACAATGCTGTAAATACAATGCCGATTTCCTACAGGGGCTACGACCTCTACATAAAGAAGGACGGGGAATGGCTCTGGGCGGCCGCAGGTGCAACGAAGCCGGAGAAGTCCGGTGACAACCTTGTCCTGATCAAGAATATGGACAATTCGGAGAAGGAATGTCTCCTCTATCTTCCGATTTACAATGAACTCCTGTCCGTGCAGATCGGCGTGGACATGAATGCGGAAATCTCCGCCATCGAATCCCCGTTCCGCCACAGGGTGGGAATCTTCGGCTCAAGCTTCACCCACGGAATCAGCACCAGCAGGGCTGGCATGAGCTATCCGGCGCAGTTCACGAGGCATACCGGTATCCAGATGCTCAGCCTCGGATGCAGCGGCAACTCCAAGCTCCAGCCGTATTTTGCAGACGTGCTCTGCGCTGCGGACGTGGATGCATTGATATTTGATTCATTCTCGAATCCTTCCGCGGAACTTATAGAGGAGAGGCTTTTCCCGTTCATCGAGAGGATCCAGAAGGCGCATCCGGACATTCCGCTGATATTCCAGCGTACCATTTACAGGGAGAAAAGGAATTTCGACCTTGCCACGGAAAAGTTCGAGGCTGAAAAGCAGGCTATGTCCGATTCGCTCATGGCCATTGCCGTAAAGAAGTACGACAATGTATATTACATCAAGCCCGATGCTGCCGATGACCTTCACGAGTCCTCAGTGGACGGCATCCACCCCGGAGACCACGGATATACCATCTGGGCACGCTCCATCGAGAAGCCGGTGCTCAGGATTCTGAAGAAGTACGGAATCAGGTAACTTTGCCTTTACGGTCGGGCAGGCCAACGGAGAAACTTATGCGTCAGGGAGGAAGTTCAGAATTCCTCCCTGATGTTGTATCTGTTTCTGTCTGAGGAGTTTCTGGAAATCATTTCGCAGATGAACCCGGTCAGGAACAGCATTGCTCCGAGCAGTACCGCGAGCAGTGCGATGTAGAACAGCGGCTGGTCGGTCACCGGGCGGAAATGCATTCCGCCGGCCTGGTGAATGAGCTTTGCTGCAATCAGGCATACCGCAATGATGAATCCTGCCAGGAACATCAATATGCCCGTGAACCCGAAGAAATGCATCGGCTTCTTTCCGAAAGTGCTCAGGAACCACAGGGAGAGCAGGTCGAGGAAGCCGTTCACGAAACGCTCGATGCCGAACTTGCTCTTGCCGTATTTGCGTTTCTGATGGTGAACCGGCTTTTCGGTGATGCGGGTGAACCCGGCATTCTTGGCCAGATAAGGTATGTAGCGGTGCATCTCGCCATATACCTCGACATTCTTCACGACCTCGTTGCGGTAGGCCTTCAGGCCGCAGTTCATGTCGTGGAGCCTGATGCCTGTTATCCATCTTGCGGTGGCATTGTAAAGCTTGGACGGAAGATTCTTGGTCAGGGCATTGTCCTTCCTGTGCTGCTTCCAGCCGGAAACGATGTCCCAGCCCTCTTCTGTAATGAGCCTGTACATCTCCGGTATCTCGTCCGGGGAGTCCTGGAGGTCGGCGTCCATTGTCACGACAACATTGCCGGCGGCCTCCTTGAAACCGTGGTAGAGGGCGGCCGACTTGCCGTAGTTCCTGCGGAAGCGGATTCCGTGGATGCCGGCGTCACCCGCAGCCAGCTCCCTGATGGTGTCCCAGGAACCGTCCGTGCTGCCGTCGTCCACCATTATGATCTCGTATTTCCAGCCGTTCTTGAGCATTACCTCCCTGATCCAGGATGTGAGTTCCGGAAGGGATTCCTTTTCATTGAGAAGGGGAATGATGATAGAAATGTCAGGTGTCATAATGTATTGGCGGAATGGTTCTTATTGCTCTGGTTCATTGTCCTCCGCGAAGATGTCCTTCGGAGGAATGCCTGCGGAGAAGATCTTTGCCACGATGGCACCGTAGATTATGCAATATATCAGATTCGAGAAGAAGGCGATCTGCGGGTACATTCCCATCGATCTTTCAATGGAAACGATATCGCTGTCGCTGATTCCCGGCATTGAGCGTACGCTGTCGACCGCGACCTTGACGGCCTCTTCCACCGTATCCGGGGATATGACGCATATGTTCAGCAGATTGATGCCGGAATACACCACCGCCGAGGTCAGGGCCACGATGAGGCCGAGCCTGAAAGTCTGCCGGTTGTCGACTCCCTTGTGCCCTGCGGCGAACTTCAGCATGAAGAAGCGCATAAGCCAGAGACATCCGAGGAATTTCACCAGCCAGAGGCCCGCATTCAACGCCACGGCAAGCAGCTTCAGTCCCGCTCCTTCATTCTCCGCGAGTGCCGCTGTCCCCATGTTCAGGAAAATGAACACCCCGGTTGCAAGGCCGAGTATCATTCCGTATCCGGCTCCTTCATTCCACATTGTTCTGCTGTCAATCTTAGCTGCCATTGCAATATATATTGGTTTATCCGTGCAAATGTACGTAAAAAATTCGTATCTTTGCGGTCTTGAACTGATAATATGGCTGGCCAAGTTCAAGTACTTGGTTTGTAAATACTGGCCAGTCCAATTCAATTATTGGGTTTTTAATTTTTTTAGATGATGATTGACATCAGATTCCCTGACGGAAGCGTCAGGTCCTTCGAGGAAGGAGTAACAGGTTATCAGATTGCGGAAAGCATCAGCCCGAGGCTGGCAGCCGATGTTCTGGCTGTCTCTGTGAAAGCCGACGATGATACTGCAGTGGGCAAGGGAAATGTCATCGGACTTGACACCCCGATTGTGAAGAACAGCAGCATCAGGCTGCTCAAATGGGATGATCCGGAAGGAAAGCACGTTTTCTGGCATTCTTCTGCGCATCTCATGGCACAGGCCCTCGAGGCCCTTTATCCGGGCGTGAAGTTCGGAATCGGACCGGCTCTTGAGAACGGATTCTACTATGATGTTGACCTTGGTGACAAGGTCCTTTCCGACAATGATCTCCCGGCCATCGAGAAGAAGATGCTCGAGTTCGCCCATTCCAGGGAGGCGTTCCAGTGCACTCACGTGGCAAAGGCGGATGCTCTCAAATATTTCAATGAGAAGGGGGACGAATACAAGGTTGAACTGATTGACGAACTGGAGGACGGCAAGATTACCTTCTACCAGAACGGAAGTTTTACCGATCTCTGCCGCGGACCGCATCTCCGTGACACCTCGATGATCAAGGCAGTGAAGCTCACAGCCATCGCCGGAGCATACTGGAGAGGCGATGAGAAGCGTCAGCAGCTTACCAGAATCTACGGAATAACCTTCCCTAAGAAGTCCCTTCTCGATGAGTATCTCGTGATGCTCGAGGAGGCAAAGAAGCGTGACCACAGGAAACTCGGCAAGGAGATGGAACTGTTCACCTTCTCATCGAGGGTAGGTCTCGGACTTCCTCTCTGGCTGCCACGCGGCTCCGTGATGCGACTCCAGCTCGAGAACTTCCTCCGCAGGAAACTGGACGAGTACGGATATCTTCCTGTTGTCACCCCTCATATCGGAAGCAAGCAGCTTTACGTGACTTCAGGCCACTATGCAAAATACGGCAAGGATTCGTTCCAGCCGATCCATACCCCGCAGGAAGGCGAGGAGTATATGCTCAAGCCGATGAACTGCCCTCACCACTGCGAGATTTACCGCTCGGCCCCGAGGTCCTACAGGGATCTTCCGTTGAGGTTTGCCGAGTTCGGTACAGTTTACCGTTATGAGCAGAGCGGTGAGCTCCACGGACTTACCAGGGTCCGCTGCTTCACCCAGGACGACGCCCATCTCTTCGTGCGTCCGGACCAGCTCAAGGAGGAGTTCGAGAAGGTGATCGACCTCATTCTCTATGTATTCGGTTCATTCAAGTTCCAGAACTTCACAGCCCAGGTTTCACTCCGTGATCCTGAGCACAAGGAGAAGTACATCGGTTCCGACGAGAACTGGGACAGGGCTGAACAGGGAATTATCGAGGCTGCCGCCGAGAAGGGTCTCCAGACCGTCGTCGAGTACGGTGAGGCTGCGTTCTACGGTCCGAAGCTCGACTTCATGGTGAAGGATGCTCTCGGAAGGAAGTGGCAGCTCGGAACAGTTCAGGTGGACTACAATCTTCGCTCGAATATACTGACAAGGATGGCTCGAAGAAGCGTCCTGTGATGATTCACCGCGCACCTTTCGGATCCATCGAAAGATTCACCGCCGTTCTCCTCGAGCATACCGCCGGACACCTCCCTCTCTGGCTCGCTCCGGATCAGGTCAAAGTACTGCCAGTCAGCGAAAAATATGCGGATTATGCAAAAAAAGTTTGTGATTTGATGAAAAAATCCGATATTCGCAGTTCCGTTGACGACCGCAACGAGACATTGGGCAAGAGAATCCGTGAGATTTCCCTGCTCAGGGTGCCTCTCCTTGTGATTGTCGGCGAGAAGGAGATGGCCGAGGGAACAGTTTCGGTACGCTACGAGGGAGTCGACCAGGGCTCCATGAAAGTTGAAGACTTCATTGCAAGGTTTACGGCGTCAGTCGCCTCGAACTCTGCAAGTTTTTGATGATATTAACTTAATTTAAGGAGGATTTTTTATCGCAACGCCTTACAAACCGCATTTCAGTGGCCCGAAGCCATCTGGAAACAGACCGGCCGGAGCGCCAAGACCGGCAGGCCCGAGACCTGCGGGTGTGCGTGACAGCAGACTGCCGTCAGGCCACCGCAAGGACGAGAATGAACTGAACATCAATGACGAGATCAGGGCACCTAAGGTGCGTCTCGTCGGTGACAACATTCCGGAACCGGGCATCTATCCCATTTCGGCAGCAATGAAGATGGCTGACGAGATGGAGCTTGACCTGGTCGAGATTACCGCCAAGGCAGACCCTCCTGTGTGCAAGATACTTGACTATCAGAAGTATCTCTACCAGCAGAAGAAGAAGGCCAAGGAGATGAAGCAGAATGCCACCAAGATAGTCATCAAGGAGATCCGCTTCGGCCCGAACACTGACGAGCACGACTTCCAGTTCAAGCTCAAGCATGCCCAGGAGTTCCTCGGAGAGGGTTCCAAGGTGAAGGCATCGGTATTCTTCAGGGGCCGTTCGATCCAGTTCGCCGACCAGGGAGAGAAACTTCTTCTCCGCTTCGCCGTCGAGCTCGAGGAGTACGGAAGGGCTGAGAACATGCCGCAGCTCGAGGGCAAGAGGATGATAATGATGATCGCTCCGGTCAAGAAAAAGTAGCAGCATCTTCTCTCCCGGCCTGTCCGGGAGGGATTTTGAATATTATTAATCATAAAATTGTTGTAAAATGGCAAAGCTTAAGACCAACTCCGGTGCCAAAAAGCGTTTCGCGCTTACCGGAACGGGAAAAATCAAGAGGAAGCACGCTTACCACAGCCACATCCTCACCAAGAAGACCAAGAAGCAGAAGAGAAATCTTGACCATTTCGCACTTGTTCACAGTGTTGATGTCAAGAGAGTAAAGGAACTTCTTGTAATGTAATTTTCTTTCCACAAAACAAAAGTGTAATCGGAATGCAGTCGACAAGAACCGGGTTGACCGGTCACTGTATCCAGAAATCATCTAAATTATGCCAAGATCAGTAAATTCAGTAGCCTCAAGGGCACGCCGCAAGAAGCTTCTTAAAAGAACCCGCGGCTATTTCCTCTCCAGAAAGAATGTCTGGACGGTAGCGAAGAACACCTATGAGAAGGGTCTCACCTATGCTTACCGTGACCGCAAGGCCAAAAAGCGTGAGTTCCGCGCTCTTTGGATCCAGAGAATCAATGCTGCCGCACGTCAGTACGGCATGTCATACTCCCAGTTCATGGGCAAGCTCGCAAAGCAGAACGTAGGTCTCAACAGGAAGGTTCTCGCCGACCTCGCAATGAACAATCCAAAGGCCTTCGAAGCTATCGTCAATCAGGTAAAATAAGCTGACTGATGACGTTGAAGGATCTATATCATGACAAGTGGGCGAGATTCATATTCTGGTCTCTGCTTTACTTGCTATGGGTGATCTGGCTGGGAAATTACTGGTGGCTCCTCGGCCTTGCTGTCATTTTCGACCACCACATCACACGCAAGGTGAA
Source organism: Bacteroidales bacterium (assembly GCA_004552115.1). Next base: position 110 of record SFPH01000087.1, on the reverse strand, counting down.
GTGGCTGTTCTGGAAATAGAATTTGAACATGGAGGCACGGAGAGCGCCGTGGAAATGGAAGCCGAAGAGACCGGCGAATATGAAAATGAAATCGAACGCGGAGGTGAAGT